>DAOWCW010000032.1 GCA_030639395.1 archaeon | reverse complement strand
TCCCGCCGCACATATTCAAAATCCTCAACCAACTCATAAACTTCAATCGACGTCTCAACCTGATCATCAAAATACCGAACCTGATACTCCCTCTCATTCTCAGGATTAAAAATCTCAATAATCATCTCCTTCATCTTTCCATGATCCTGAAATAAAAACTGCTTATCAACCTTCATCTCTTTCCCATTAATAAAAAAACTATCTCCCTCTTTCAACTTACCCAAATCCTTACTTTGCTTCTCAATCTTCAACACAACTTCTTCCATAAAATAAATAATCTTCTAGAATTTATAAAGATTTATATAAACAAAAAAACAGACACTAAAATGACAAAAATATGCGTATTCTGCTCTTCAACAGAAAATCTCCATCAAGACTACATTGACGTAGCAAAAAAAACTGGGCAACTTAATAGGACAAGAAGGTCATCATTTAGTATACGGTGGAAGCCATTGTGGACTAATGGGAGAAATTTCAAAAGAAGCATCAAGATATACCAACGAAATAACCGAAATTATTCCAAAAATGTTTGAGCACGTCGCAGTCAAAAAACACAACATCATGATAACAGAAGACTTCGGAGAACGACTCAAAAAACTCCAAGAGCATTCAGATGCATTCATAGTTCTACCAGGTGGATTCGGAAGCCTCCAAGAAATAATGGACGTTCTAGTCGCCAAACAATTAGGATTCCACAGCAAGCCAATAGTAATCATAAATACAAGAGAACTATATTCTCCAATAATCCAACAAATAAAAAATTCAATAAAAGAAGGATTCGCCCCTAAAGATAATCATGCCCTAATTCATGTTGCCAAAACTCCTGAAGAAGCATTAGAATACATAAACAATTATAGCCCAATAAAAATCAAAGATAAACACGGTGCCTAATAACTCTTCCCAGCATAAACAATCTTCGTAGCAACCTTCCCACAAATCGGACATTCTCCCTCAGCCTTTTCACCGGGCTCACCAGAGTCATCCCTTGGGGACAAATCAGCCCTAGTTCCCCGAACCTCCGCAACAAACTCCTTCTCAATAACCCCAGCACAATCTTCACCTCCAGCATCAACCGAGCAAAACGAAAACCGAGCAATCTTTCCAGAATTAACAGCCTTTCCAATAGAATCTTTGTCCACACAATCTACAACCTTATCATCAAAAAACTCATCAGCCTTAGCCAACAACCGAGCATCGTATTCCTTCCCCATCTTCCTTATAGTTTTAGCCAAACCATCCATCTTAATAGCAACCTTTTCCTTATTATCTCGAAGAAAGACATTAACCTCTCCACTCCCCAACTCTTTCATGCCAATATCAATTCTAAACGGAACACCCTTCATCTCCCAAAAGAAAAACTTCTCACCGGGCCTCTTATCAGAATCATCAACCCTAACAGTGATACCTTTCTTAATTAATTCATTCTTCAGTTCACCAGCAGCTTCCAAAACCTTCTCGTCATCATTACCATTCAAAAAAGGGACAACAACAACCTGAACAGGCGCTAAAACATAAGGCAAAACCAAACCACTATCATCCCCATGCATCGAAAGCACCGAAGCCAAAATCCTAGACATACAAGGACCATAACAAGTCGTCCAAGGCACCCTCTCTTTCTCATCCTTATCAACAAACTTAACACCAAATGCCTCAATAAAATGTTGCTGAATCAAATGAGTAGAAGGCTGTTGAATAATTTTCCCATCAGGCATAAGTGAATCGCTACCTACAGTATAAACAGCACCAGGAAACTTATCCCATTCTGGTCTTTTCATAGGTAAAAACGGAACGCCAAAAATCTTATGCATAATATCCTCAGTCATCTTAATATCATCCTGAACCTGAGCCTCAGCATCTTCCATATTAGCAAAAGCATTATGTGTCTCAATCCACTGAAACTCCCTCGAACGAATCAACGGACGAGTCGCCTTAGTCTCATTCCTAAAAACATTCGCCCTCTGATACATCTTTAAAGGTAAGTCTCTATAGCTCCGAATCCACAATTTAAACATATCATAAAACGCAGTCTCGCTCGTAGGTCGCAAAGCCAATCTCTCATCACCCTGCCTCTTATCCAACCAAAAAACCTCAGGCGCAAATCCTTCAATATGACTAGATTCCTTCTTAAAATTCGCCTCAGGAATCACTGCAGGAAGAATAGAAAGCTCATGTCCAGTCGCCCTCAAAGCATCCTCATAAATACGATACATCTTGTCAATAATCAAGGCACCCCACGGCCGAATCACAACAAATCCCTTAACCCCATACCTCAAATCAGTAATCTCCGCCTTTTGCAAAACTTCACTATACCATTCGCTAAAATTCTCACTCTTCGAAATATTAAATGTAGTTTTCCTAGTCATCCTCAATCAAACCCCTCCTACTTTTTAAACTTTCTTTCTCAAAAAAAGGCAAAGCATACGGACGAATCCTATCGAACATTTCACTCCTCACAAGAAAACTAGGACAATCTTTTATTCTCTTAAGTTCGTCCAATTCATCATTCGAAAACTGTCCCCCATTAGATAAACTCGTCTCATAAAAATCATCAACAACAGAATCAACAGCAAATACACTAAGTCTACTTCTTCCGACAAGGAAGATAATCGTGCGGTTGCCCGCCAACAAACATGTCGCTCCTGTATTCCATAAATATAAATACAATCCAGCTTTTTTAAAATTAACTAATATGGAACGCCTCCAAAAAATAATCGCCAACTCAGGACACTGCTCCAGAAGAAAAGCTGAAGAACTAATTGAAAAAGGAAAAGTAAAACTAAACGACTCTCTAGCAAAACTAGGAGACAAAGCAAACCCAGAAGACAAAATTACAATCAACAACATTCCAATAAAATCCAAACAAAAAAACCAATACTACATCCTCAACAAACCAAAAGGAATCCTCGTCACAAAAACAGATCCAAAAAACCGAAGAACAATCTATAATCTAAAAGCTCTAAGAAATTTACAAAACCTAAATCACGTCGGAAGACTCGACGCAATGTCCGAAGGACTCCTAATCCTAACAAACGACGGCAACCTAATCCAGAAACTAACCCACCCAAAACACCACATAACAAAAACCTACCAACTCAGAACCGATCCAGTTATAACAAAACAACACATCACAGATTTAAAGGAAGGTATACCAATCAACTCAAGAAAATTCTACGCAAAAATAACAAACAAAAACAACAATGAATTCGATATCTCAATACAAGAAGGCAGAAACCGAATCATCCGCCGAGTTTTGGAAAAATTAGGATATAAAATATACCAACTCAAACGAATCTCCGTAGCAAATATAAAACTTAATAATCTAAAGCCAGGAGAGGCAAAAGAGATACAGGATGAACAAGTCCGCAAAATAAAATTTTAAGCGTAGGTGTCCTCTGGACGACGCTGTTAAGAAATTTTGTTTTGCATTAAATACTATACTAAAAAATTGATTTTTTAACATGGCTAACTAAGAGGGTACACATCCGAGGGAGATATCTCCCTGGGATAATCCAAAACACTCAAACCCAAAACCATCAATCAATAATCTTATAAAATCAAATCTGGTTATTCTAACATCCAAGAGCTCGTAGTTTAATGGATAGAATATCAGGTTTCGGCCCTGACGATGGGGGTTCGATTCCCTCCGAGCTCGTAATATTTAACCAATCAACAATTTTAATTTTAAGCAGGAAAGTTCGAAGTGTAAAAAAATTCGTAGCGTACAAGCGTACGTGAGAATTTTATTTACCAAGAAATTTTCGCTTAAAATTAAAATTACCTAAAAACTCGCTCCAAAACCTTCCCACTCTTCTCAATCCCCAAGCATTTCCCACAAACCTTCGACCCATCTAAAGCCTCCCCAAAAAACCTCTCCTCACACATCCCATGACACCTCAAACAAGCCCTCAAACACGAAACACATCTATCCTCCCCACTCACACAATCCTTCCTTAAATGCGTAGAGCAAACACTTCCGCCACACGCCAAACACATCTTCACACAACCCTTACAAAGCTTCCTCCCACAACTTCCACAACTCCTCCCCAAGCACCTCACACAAAAAAACCCGCCACACTCTCCACACCTATCCAAACAATCCTCGCAACAAACATGCCCATTCTCACAAAGATTAATCCTATCCAGCCTCCTAGAACACCCTTCACAATCCAACCCACTAAAATTCCTAGTTAACGGATCATAGCTCACCTCCATCAACCTACCGGCAACCTCGCTATTTTTAGGCTCACCAGAGTCATGCCCGTTGAGGGCCAAATGTAATTTGAAAATATAGCGTGGATAATAAATCACCGTAGTATTAACCAGCCTCCTATCCACATTCAAACTAAACTTCTGCATCGCATCCCCAATCGTCATATCTCTCTCCTTCAAAATCCGCCCAACCACCTCGTCATCCCCGCTCTTCACAATTGTCATCCTCAGCCTTTCCAGCCTTTTCCTCAAAACATTGCCGACCTTGTCCGCATCAGCGGATGCCATCTGGGCAGGAGGTAGAGTCTGCCCCAACTCATCTTTAGTTTGTATTTGTGAGGGTACACCCTTGGGTGCCACGCTACGTCTAGACCTTAACTCCAACTCAACCTCACGAATCTTTCCCAATTTCCCATTCAAATCTCCACCAAGCTCTCTCAATTGCCTATCATAATGTTCCCTAATCCTATCAATCTCAACCTCAACCTTCTCCTTCAAAACACCCGAAATCTCTTTCTGTTTTCCCTTAGTCAACTCAATCGACCTTTCCTTAGCAATCACATAATCCTTCCTAACTTGCATCGTATCTATCTTCGACTCCCTACTCCCGACTCCTGGGCCAGCAGGGTCATGCCTACTTGAGACCGACTCCCGACTATCCACCACACTATACCCACTTAAATCCCCATCAACAACTTTTCCCTCATAAACATAAACCTCACTTAAAACTCGCTCCGACTCATTCAAATAATTAAAACTCGTAACAAAACTAAACCGCGAAAAAAAACTATTCTTATACCTTTTAACTAAACTTTCAATCTCACAATTTTTCAACCCAACTCTTTTCCTAATCTCAGCCTCAGCATCCACTTCAAAATCAATCCTCAAAAGCGTCGCCTTCCCAGCCCCTTCTAAATATTTAGTCATCATCAACAACATCCGACTTCCCTTGCCAACAAACTCCGCATCATCAACTCCAGAAACAAAACTCAATTTATATGGCGCATTCTTACCAACCAAATCCTCAAAACCTCTAGGCACATTCTCCACAACCAAAACATCCCCATTCCAAAAAAGACCACACTTCAAATTCCTAAAAAACTCCTCTGTAAATTTCTTAATCTGCTCCATATATAAAAATCAAAAAATTACTTTAAGAAGATTATTATACTGTATTCTTACTTAAAAACAATATAAGCAAGTCCGCCAAGGGCAGCCAAATTTTCAACACAAATAGCCCCATGTCTTAAATAATTAAATACTCCCAACTTCGCTTCTTCAACAGACTCAGCCTCAACAATCGAGTGCTTCTTACCATCTATAAATTCCCTACAAGCCGCAGGAAAACCAGTAATAGGGACATACTGAAAATACTTATCCATAAAACTAAATCTATCCTTAACTTATAATCTTTATTATACTCTACTAGCACCCAGCCACACTCTAAAAAAACTTCATATCCGAACCAAAAACCCGACTCTCAATCTTCTGCAAATGAACACAAAGCGTACTAGGACTCACACCAACCCTCTTAGACAAATTATTCAAACTAATCTTCCGAGGAAAATCGTAATACCCAAGCTCAATCGTCGGCTTCAAAATCTCACGTTGCTTCAAAGTAAATATATCCCCAAACTCAACACCCCTCCTAATCTTCGACATTTTCAAAACATCCACCCCAATATCCTCAACTCCAGCAACCAAATCATCAACATCCTCTTCACACAACAAAACCCGCAATCTCTTAAAATCCTTACTTAACCGAACCGGCCATTCAAGCAAACAATCCACATTAACAAGCGGAGCACTCAAAACTGAATTTTCATCACGAAAATGATAAATCCCCGCCTCCCTATCAAAATCCTTCAAAACAACAGGATGTCCATTGCTCTTCAAAAACCGCCGAACCTTTTCAGCATCTCCACCATCAATCCTCATCAGCCCAGAAAACGAATCAACTCCAATCGGATGCCCATTCTCCACAACAAACAAACTATCACCAAACTGGTCCGCCAATTGACACTCCCAGCAATTCTCCATGCCCAAATCCAAAGTCAACGATACAAGATTATTATCAATCATATCACCAACAATATCCCCAACATTAACTAAATTATCAATCCACATTTTTTACAAATAAACACAATTCCCCATAGACAAATTTAAAAAATAATAAAAATCAAAACAAAATCAAAACAAATTTATCAAAAGTAAAATCTCAGCACGAACATGTTGGCACGAGCATATTGGTTCTACATAACAAAAAATAAATTATTCTTCAGGTTCACTGGCTAAAAACGCCCACCATGGCTTATTAACGCTAACAAGCTCACCAGTTTCTGCATCAACTTGTGCCCGAACATTCATTCCAACATTAAACAAACCAAAAACCCTTGAATTTCTCTGAGCCTTAGCTTCATAAACCATTCTAGCCTGGTTACCAACATCAACCTCTCGAAGTTCAATATTACAATCCTCATCACAGTCTTTCAGTCTCAACCTCTGCAATACAGTCTCCGAAGCAACATCGGGCATCACCCTAATTTCAGCACTCCTTCCATCAGAAAGCCTCATATAAAGCCTAACTCTATTATAAAATTCTTCTTGAGTTAAATTAAGCGGACAATCAGCAACGACGCCATCAACCTCAAATCTACACGTAACATTTTCCTGCATCTGTATATTCATACGCTGCCCAATAGAATTCATATAACTTCCAGAACGAACAACTGCCCTTTGCCCAATCATAGCACCAGCCACAATCTCATTAATATCAAGTCCCTGCCCTGTTCCCTGTGCAGCCTCCCTTAACTCAGGATTTTCTATCCCAGTTCCCGGCTCATGAATCTGCCCCGCTACAAACATCAAAAAACTCACCAAAACACAAGTCATTCCAATTAAAAATATCTTTTTCATTATCACCTCCTTACAAAAACAAACAGAAACCAAATCTTAACTAAACTCTCATTGTTAAAATAATGTCACAACATAAAATAAAATTACCAAAAATTAACTTTCGACAAAGGAATGCCCACACTCAGGCTCACCAGAATCATACCGTCTGATGCCCATCCAAAAAACACTTATTATCTTCTTTATCTTTTTCATAATCCTTCATCCCCAAAGAAATCTCCGCCGCAATCTCATCCACTCCCCGAGCAAAAAAATCCAAATTCCCCTTCCCCTCAATAAACGATGCCATCAACTTCTCTTCGATCTTATTTCTCCCGCTCCGACCTTCGCCATCAAGCCCCAAATTAAACAAAATAATCGGCAACTCCCCAATCACCAAACCAACACAACACATCTTATTAATAATCAAATCAACAACATGTTCTTCCATCGTCCCTTTCGTCGCAAACGAATAAATATACATATCCCGCTCCTGCCCAATCCTATCCAACCTCCCAATTCTCTGCTCAACCGACATCGGATTCCAAGGCAAATCATAATTAATCAAATTCCGACAAAACTGAAAATTCAAACCCTCAGCCCCAGTGTCAGTAGAAATCAAAATATCCGTCTCATCCCTCTTAAAACTCTCAATCCGTCGCGACTTTTCCTCCCTATCAAGTCCTCCCATAAACTCAACAATATTTAACCCCATTGGTTTAAGCCTCTCCACAATATACCTCAAAGTAGTAGGATGCCGAGTGTAAATCAATATCTTTTCGTTGCCGAGCCCGCCTGCTTTAGCAGGTACCATCTGGGCAGGAGGTAGGGTCTGCCCCAACTTTCCTTTTGCTTGTATTCGTGAGGGTACGCCCTTGAGTGCAGATCTAGCCCTAATTTCTTCAACCAGAGAAACCAATTTCTCTATCTTAGAATCTTTCTTAAGATTCTTATAATCATCCAAAATACCCTGAGCAAATTTCTTCGTCCCTTCATGATAAACATCACTCTCAACAATCTTCGTCAAACTCTCAACAGCACTCCTCGAACTACTCGTCACCTTCGGCAAAATCGCAAACACAATCAACGCCCCATTAATCTCACTTCCATC
>DAOWCW010000037.1 GCA_030639395.1 archaeon | reverse complement strand
TATCTGAGAAAAATTCTACTCTTGTTGTTAATTCTTGGCATGAAGGAATTGGGTTTGATCCTAGTTTTCTTTATTGTGCTGGTGAGAAATTTGGAAGGTTGGTTAAAGGTGGGAGTTTGACCGAGCTGGACAAACTTTAACTCAATCTCAATAATACTTATAAAGTGGATTTAATATTTTGAAACATGGCAGAAACAACTACTGAAATCAGGAAACGAAATACGGCATATAAGCTTAGGATTGGAGATGTTTTGAATGGTGTGCCGATAATGGATGAGGGAAAATTTTTGTTTTTGGAACTGGGTAATAAGAAAGTAGTAAGAGTTAATATTTTGGCAAATTGTGTTGATAAGTTTGTGCAAGAGGGGGAAAAGAGTTTTGCGAGTTTGACTATTGATGATGCGTCGGGGCAGTTGAAGTTGAAGGTTTTTGGTGAGGATATTGAGAGGGTTAAACATATTATGCAGGGGGATAGTTTGCAGATTATTGGGAATATGAGAGAATGGAATGGGGAGATTTATATGATTCCTGAGGTTGTGAAGAAGGTTGATGCGAGATGGTTGTTGGTTAGGAAGTTGGAGATTCAGAATGCGAGGAAGGATATGCCTGAAGTTGAGGGAGGAGATACTGCAGTTAAGAATATGGTTTTAGATAAGATTAAGGGTGCTGAGGCTGATGGCGGGATTGATAGAGAGGCGTTGGTTATGGATATTGAGGCTGCTCCTGAGGGGATTGAGGTCGAGATTAAGAAGTTGCTGGAAGAGGGTTTGGTTTATGAGCCGAGACCTGGACGGTTGAGATATTTAGGATAAAATGAGTAATGGATTTAGTTTAGAAAATATTACGAAAAGTTTTAATGAATGGGTTGAGTTGGGAATTTGTCCTGATTGTGGTGGAGATTTGGATGTTAATGATGAGTGTCCTGGGTGGCATGATGAGACGCCTGATATTGATTATAGATTGACTAAGTTAATTGCAAAAGATGATTATAAGTCTCTATAATTCATCGAGATCTATCTCGTCGCCAAGTATTTCGTTTTGTTTTGTTTGTAGTTTGTATTTTTCTCGTGCTTTCTTTCTATCGACCAAATCATTTAAAGTTACATCTTTTAGATTTTTTCTTCTTGATAATCTTATTTCTTCTAGGTCTATTTTTTCTTCGGCTTCTTCTATTTCTTCGTATTCTTCTAGTGCAACTTCTGGGTTTTTCATTTTATCAGCTACTATTTTTAGTATTTCTTTTTCTTGGTCTTGATTTTTTCGAACGAAGTTGATTTCTGGTTGATGTATTTTTAGGAGATTGATTCCTAGGAGGGCTTCGAGTTTTAGGAATATTTCTTTGAAGTCTTTAGGGAGGATGCCTTTTTCTATTTCTTGGATTGCGTAGGATGTTGTGTCTATTTTTTTGGCGAGTTGAGAGAGTGTCATTTTGGTTCGTCGTCTTGCCATGTTCAGTGTCCAGTAATAATTGTCTAGTACTTCTGGGTGGTTTTGTTTTGGTTTTGGCATTCTGAGTTTTGAGAGATTTCGTTGAGTTACTATTTGGTCGTCACTTATTTCAGTTGAATCGCGTCTTCCCGACATTCTGTCTAGGCGTTCTCTGACGGAGTATGTTTTGTCGGCTTGAGTTAGTTGGGACTGAGAAGGTTTTCTTATGATTGGAATTTTTTGATCTTCGGCACACTCTTCACAAATGTTGACCATTTCTGTTGCCTGAATTCCTGGATAGAGAGTTGTTTCTTCTGGGGTTTTTTTGCATATTATGCATATCATGATTAATAGTAGCAAATTTTATTTTTTAAACAAATATGTGGTTGGATATATAGGTTAATTTAGGAGTTGTAGCACTGGTGTTGCATTTTCTAGCTCGTAGAGGATTTGGTCGTTGTTGATTACCAAGGCTGGAAGTTGTTTAACTTTATATTCTTCGATTAGATATTCTGTCGTTGTTAGATTCTGGTTTGCTGCTATTGGAATTAATAATATGTCGTGGGCTTGGGTTTTGATATCTAGGAGTATTTTTGACCATACATTTTGTGTTGCTTTTTTACTGGTGTCTTCTGTGCCATATTCATAGAGGTAGATTATTAGGTTGTAATTTTTGCATCTGTCTAAGGACTTTTGGCTTGATGTCCATAGGATAGATCTAAGTAGGTCGTATTTTTTATGAAGGAGTTTCATTGAGTCTGTCAGTTTTCCTGAATCTTCGTAGAGTTCTAGTAATTTTGCTTCTTCGTATATTCTATTTGCTACCTTGATGTTGTTTTCTTTAATTGCTTCGCAATCTAAATCCCTGCTTTCGATTAGACGGGATGTTGCGGTTGCGTCGCTTAGGCTGATTTCGGATTGAAGATATAAATTAGATATTTTATTTGAATTACCAGCTTCTATTAGCATCCCGAGGAATAGTCCTGCTAGGAAAATTACTATTGTGATTATGAGTGCTTCCCAGAACACGTGTCTTTTTGATTTTAGCATTTTACCATTTGTTGTAGCCACGGAGATATTTATAGAATGATACCATTAATAGTGGCGGATACATGAGCAGATAGAAGATTGAATATATAAATATGTCGCGAATTTTGTGTCCCGTGAATCTTCCTGTTTCTTTTGAATAGACTAGTCCTGTGATTGTGTAGATTAGGCCTAGGGAGAAGAGGGCCATTCCGAAGAAGAAGAGGATGCTTGGATTTAGTGTAATGTCGTTCATTGTTATAATTGCTACGTTTGCTGCGACGGAGTATTTTGCTACGAGGTATTTCATCATGATGAATTGGGAGAATCTGTAGAGTAGAAAAAAGAGTCCAGTGATTCCGAGGAACCATGAGAGGACGAAGTATGGCATGATAAAGAACCCGAGCATTCCGCATTCGAAGAATTTTTTTCTGTATTTTGCGACGGTTTGAATTCCGCCTACATTCCATCTGATTCTTTGGTGAAACCATGTCTTGACTGTTGTTGGGGGATATGTGTAGACGATTGCGGGAATTGACATGTGGACTTTCCAACCTTTGGAAACAAAGTGCCATGTGATTTCTATGTCTTCGGTTAGGTTTTTTATGTCGAAGCCTTTGACTTGATCGAATGCTTTTTTTCTGTAGATACTAAGGGGTCCGTTTGTTACGTAGATTGAATCTAGAAATCCGAGGAGTTTTCTTGTAAAGGCGATGATTTTATATTCGATTGCCTGGGATTTTGTAAGAAAGTTTTGTTTGCCCTTGACTAGAACTCGAGATGTTACGGCTCCGACTTTTTCGTCGTTGAAAAATCCGACCATTTTATTGATTGCATCTTTTTTGGGAATTGAATCTGCGTCGCTATATCCTATTAGGGGAGTTTTTACGAATTTGCTTCCGTAGTTTTTTGCCCCTGCTGCGTTGCCTGTGTTTTTTGGCGTTTTGACGTACATTACTTGTTTGTATTTTTTCGCGTATTCTTTTATGATGGAGGCTGAATTATCTGTTGAGCAATCGTCTGCTATTATGATTTTTTTTAATTCTGGGTAGTCTGAATCTAGGTGTGATTGGATTGTTTTACCTATGCTTTTTTCTTCATTGAAACAGGGGATTACGATTGAAAGAGGGAGTGTTTGATTTGGTTTTATTACTTCGTAGACTTGTTTTTTGTTTTGGATGTAAGTTAGGACATGTAAAGATAAGAAATAAAATGCGATAAATGTATATGTTAAGTACAAGATTGTTAAAAATTCCATTTTTAACAATCCAGTCGGTAGTCTGTAGTCGGTAGTCGGTATAATTTGGCCTCAAGCGGCATGACTCCTGCTGGGCCCGACAACCTTACTATCCTCATTGTTCTTCCGGTTCTTTTTTATTTGTGGAATTTTGTTCTCTCTTGCTTACGTTGAAATATTCGTAGAATTCTTCGGATAGGTTTAGGATTAGGGTGTGACCACTAGCAACCCATGGTTGCAGGACGCTTCGCTGGTGGGATGCTTCGCTGGTGGGACGCTTCGCTGATGGGACGCTTCGCTGGTGGAAAGGGCAACTAAGTTGCCCGACTTTGTAATTCTTCTTTTTTATCATTTTTATTTTTTTTTGTTACATTAAAATATTCATAAAACTCTTCCGAGAGAGAGAGTATTAATGTGTGCCCCTCTCTCTTGGCATTCACCAATCCTAGTGTTCGGAATTTTTTTATATGGTCGTAGGATTTGTTGCCTCGTATTTTGATTACTACGGATTGTTTGATTGGTTGTTTGTATGCTACGATTGCAAGAGTTTCCTGTTCGGCTTTTGTGAATTCTGCGGAGCCTGTTGCTAGTTTGTTGATGAGATAGTGATATTTTTCTGCGATGTCCATTTTGTAGGATTCGCTTCTTCGGACAATTCGAAGTGTGCCGTGGGAATATTTTTTTTCAAGGTTGTATAGGATAGATTTTAGCATAATTGGATTAATATCGGTTAGTATAATTAATTCTTGGAGTGTTAGAAATCTGCCTGCGATGAAGAGTGCGGCTTCGACTTTTTCTGTGGCTTCGGCTTCGTTTATTTCGAATACATTGTCTAGCTCTGTTGCAGTTGTTTTTGTAACAATAGGTTGGGGATTAGGGATTGATGCCTCTTTCATGAGGTTTTATAGAAGGTAGAGTTTTAAAAAGTTTGTTAACATGTTTTTTCTATGAAGATTTTATGGACTTTAGTTTTTTTGGTTTTTGGTTTTTTTTTGGTTTTTGTATTATTTGATGCTGGTATAGCCACTTGGAAAATTAAGTTTTTGTCTACGGAGAATATTGTTTTGGAAAATGGTTTTATTGATTTAGAGTCTATGACTTTGCAACAGAAAATTGGACAAATGATTATGGTTAGAGGGGATGATGGCGATTTGAGATTTAATCGCATGAATGTTGGAGGAGTTTTTTTAGATAGGCAAGAAAGCGAGGAGAAGTATAGAGAATTGATTCGTGATTTTCAGGATGATGCTGTGATTGGGTTGTTGGTTTCTAGTGATCTTGAAGGGGCTTGGACTCCATTTCCTGATAGAGAGTTTCCATTTTTTTCTGATATTGAAAATGTTAGCATGGCTTATAATGTTGGTTTTGATCATGGGGTTTTGCTTCGTGACGTTGGGTTTAATTTGAATTTTGCCCCGATTGCGGAATATGATGATGAGGTTTATGGAGGACGAGTTTTTGTTGGAAATGTTAGTGGGAAGGTTGGAGCTTACATTGAAGGTCTGCAAGAGAATGTGATGGGAACTTGTAAGCATTATCCCGGGAGGGCGATGGATGTTGATTTGCATTATTTTAGCGACGAGGTTGTTATCGATAGAGAGGATTTAGAATTATTTGATGTTTGTTTGAATAGTGGAATTGGGGCGATTATGGTTAGTCATCAGATTGTTTCTGGGGAGGTTGATTCTTTTGGGAGACCGTCTAGTGTTTCTTCTTTTGTTATTGATTCTATTGATGCGGATGTTTTGATTATTGCTGATGAGGTTAATATGCGTGGACTTTCAATGTTTTATTCTTCTAAGGTTGACATGTATGTTGATTTGATTAATGCGGGAGAGGATTTTATTTTGGATTTTGATTTGGATGTGGTTGAGTTTTATGATTTGGTTGGGAATATTGAGAAGGCTGTGCTGGATGGGCGGATTGATGAGGATAGGATTGATGAGAGTGTTGGGAAGATTTTTGAGATTAAGGGGTGGGGGAATATTTAGCCACAGATTACACGGATTCACACGGATTTTTGTTTTTGGAATTTTTACGTATCAATACCCCGTAGCTTGTTGTGAAGTGAATGATGGGATTTTTATTGGCTAATTAGGAGTATTTTAAAAGTTTAGTGATTTTGATTTTGGATGAAGATTTGTAAATATTTTGGGCTAGTCGTTCTGGTTTTGTTTTTAATTTTGTTTTTTATTAGGCTGGTTTTGCCTTCGCAAGTTGATGATGTTAGTCCTTTGATGAATTGTGATGATGAGGTTTTGGGGTTGGCGAATGTTTATTTTGTTGTACCGAAATTTGAGGGTGTTGCGATTGATAGAGAATGGTGTGATTATATTTTAGGGAAGAATGGGGAATTGGCGATGCATGGGGTTTATCATACGTATCGGGAGTTTGGAGTTTATCGGGATGAGGTTTATTTTGGTGAGGGTGTTGGGATTTTTGAAGAGTGTTTTGGTTTTGAGCCTGAGAGATTTAAGCCGGGGAATTTAGCTTGGGCTGGTGAGAATGATTGGATTCGGGATGAGGTTGAGGTTGATTTGAGGTGGAATCAGATTTTTCATAAGGTTTATCATTGTGGGGATTCTGGGTTGTTTCCGAATTGGTTGATTAGGATTTTTTAGTTTTTTTCGTAATATTCTAATTTTTTGTTTAATTCTTCTATTTTTTTGGAGTTTAAAATTTTTAAATTTATTCCTGATTCTTTCATTAGTTTTCCTAGATCACTATTTTGATATATTTCACTGTGATCAAATCGATTCCAAAGTCCGTCCGCCTCGCAAGCTCTGAAGTCTTCTTCATTTGTTATTTCATATGGCAACGAAACGACTGTTTCTAAATTTGGGCAAAATGTTGTTAGACTTTTGATATTCATTTCCTTTAAACTAGCTATAGCTTGATTGACGTCTACTGGAGACATAAATCCTTTTGAAAATTCTTTATAAATTGGAACTAAAAGATTTTTTAAGTGCAGGTAAAACATATAATATTCGTCATTATGAGAATCAGGTCTATCATTATCAGTCACTTTAAATCCAAAAATTTCTTTTTCCATTTTGCCCGTTTAATCATGTATCTCAAATCTTAACAAACCTGCTACGCCACCTAAATTGTCAAATTGAACGCCCTCCGCTGTTTCGTTGGTTACCATGTAGACTTCTGTTGACGAAGCTTTTGCTAGTTTTTCTATTGCTTTTACTTTTTCTCTTGGAAGAGATTTTGAGATAATTAGTTTATCAACTGCACCTCGTATTAGTCTGTCTTCTACTTCTGCGATTCCGTATGCTACTTTATTTGGTTCTTTTGCTAGTCTCTCGAAAAAGAGGTCTAGTATCTGTCGTTGTTTTGTTATTTCTTGTTCTGCTAGAATGTCTTCTGAAGCCTCTACTAGCTCATGAAGTCCGTGCATTCCTGTTCCTCCTATGTCTTTTACTCCTATTACTTTTTCTTTTAGTTGCGTTAATAATTGTCCTTGGGTTAAAAATTCGTCCTTTGTGGGGATTGGTCCTCCTATTAAAATTCCTTTGAGTTTTTTATTGTCCCAGAAGTGGGTTCTCATGTTTTCTGCAGTTCTTTTGAAAAATTCTTTTGCTGCGGACTCTCTTATTCTTGCGAATCTCTGGGCGGACTGTCCTCCACATTTTGTTTTGCCTGGAATTCCGGATGTCATGTGCTGGAGAAGCTTGATGTGTTTTCCGTCTAGGAGTCCGATTGATGCTTCATTTCTTTCTATTATCAGTAGCCCGTAAACTTCGTCTGTTTCTAACATTTCTTTTAGTGGCTCTACTACGAAGGTTTGATCACATCTGTAGATTTTAATTTTTAATTTTTTAGGTGGCTCGATTGCCCAGACTTCTAGAGATTCTTTTCCGTCTGCTAATGTTACATTTCCAGCGTATAATGCTAGTCCGTTGGGTGGCGTTCTTCCTATTTCTTTTAGTTTTCTTACTGCCCGATCCAGAGAGGCGATTACATTTTTTCTTGTTGCGGTTGATTTGATGTTTGTTGCTGTTCC
>DAOWCW010000053.1 GCA_030639395.1 archaeon | reverse complement strand
TGAAGGTTTGGAAGACAAGAAAGCTTGCGCGAAGGCGGTTCAGGAGGCTTATGATAAGGCTACAGATTTCGCGGAAGTTTTTGAGAGGGCGCGTGAGGATAAATTGGAAAAGATTAAATTGGTTCCTGGAAAGCCGTTGAGGGTTATGTTGTTTCCGAAGGCGAAGGATGTTGAGGATGCGTTTCGCATTGTTGGTCGACCTGCTGCTTTTGAGTATAAGTATGATGGATTTCGTGTGATGGTGAATAAGGGTGATAATGGCGAGGTGAAGGTTTTTACTAGGGCTTTGGAAGATGTGACTAAGCAGTTCCCTGAGATTGTTGAATATGTTGAGAGTCATGTTATGGGAAGGAATTTTATTTTGGATTGTGAAGCTGTTGGATTTGATGCTGTCACGGGTAAGTATACTGATTTTCAGGTGATTAGTCAGAGGATTCGGCGGAAGTATGAAATTGATGAGATGAGAAAGCGGTTGCCTGTTGAGCTGGTTGTTTTTGATATTGTGTTTTTGACCCTCGACGAGCATGACTCTGGTGAACCCGATGGGGATAACTTGATTGATGTTCCGTTTATTGAGAGGCGGAAGATTTTGGAGAGGATTGTGCGAGAGGAGGAGAAGAAAATTGTTTTGGCACGGCAGATTGTGACTTCGGATAGTAGTGAGGTTGAGACTTTTTATAATGGGGCTTTGGATGATAATCAGGAGGGATTGATGGGTCGTCGGCTTGATGCTCCGTATAAGCCTGGTGCTCGAATTGGGTATGCTGTGAAATTGAAGCCTGAGGATGCGGATTTTGATCTGGTGATTACTGGGGCTGAGTGGGGAACAGGAAAGAGAGCTGGGTGGCTTACGAGTTTTGATATTGCGTGCCGAAATACGTCGGGGTGTCGGGGTGTCGGGGTGTCGGGGTGTGGGAATGAGTTGGGCAACAAGGTTATTTTTATGTGCGGCAAAGATAAAACTCCTGATGATGTTTGGTATCCCTGGTTTGGGAAAGAAGTTAGAAAGAAAGGTTTTGAGTTTGTTGCTCCCAAGTTGCCGAAGATTCACGATCCTGTTTTGGAGGAATGGTTGGAGGAATTAGATAAGACAAAGCCTAATGAGAATAGTATTTTGGTTGGGCATTCTCGTGGGGGGATGGCGATTATGCGATGGTTGGAAAAATTACCTAAAGGAAAGAAAGTCAAGAAGGTTATTTTACTTGCAGTTAATAATCCTGATGTTGGTGAGAAGGATAAAAATAAGGATACTCATGGATTTTATGAAGTTGGAAGTTATGACTTTGAAAAGATTAAGAGTCATTGTGATGATTTTGTCGTGATTCATTCTGAAGAAGATCCCTGGGTTTCGTTTAAGTCTGGAGAAAATAATGCCAATGGATTGGGTGCTAAATTTAAGGCTTATGAGGGGAAACTTCATTTTGGCAAGAATCTTAACGAGGTGCCTGAGTTACTAGAAGAAATTGAACCACGGACTGATGCGGACTCGCGCGGACAAAATGAAGGAGATGATGGGGAGCTACTTGGCATTGGTAAGGTTTCTACTGGATTGAAAGAGTTGAAGAGCGAGGGTCTTAGTTTTGGAGAGATGACGGATATGTTGGAGAAATTGGTGACGGGAGTTAAGGGGAGACATGTTGAAGTTCGGCCGGAGGTTGTTGTTTCGGTTCGGTTTCAGGATGTGCAGAAAAGTCCTACTAATTCTAGTGGGTTTGCACTTAGGTTTCCTAGGATTTTGAGATTGAGGTCAGATAGGGGAGTTGGAGATATTGCTACGGTTGGAGAGGTAGGAGGGGAGGTTGAACAATGAAGTATTTTATTGGACATTTGATTAAAGGGGAAGCTAAAAAATATCAGGAAAAATTAATAAGTGAGATTTCTAGTAATTTTTGTATTAGGAGCTTGAATGGTTTTGTTCCTGCACATTTTACTGTGAAGGCTCCTTTTGAAAGTTATGATGTAAGCCCGATTGAAGAATTGCTTGGGGAGGTTTGTGGCAGGGGAAAAGTTTCTGATGTTAAGATTGATGGGATTGGGAATTTTCATAAGCGGATTATTTATTTGAATGGTAGGTCGTCTTCTGGTGTTGTTAAATTTATTGATGGGCTTAATGATGAGTTGAGGAAAATTGGATGGATGCAGTTTGGGAAATATGATTTAATTGAGGATAATCTTCATGGTACATTGGCACGCGTGAAGGATAATAAACAGTTTGATGATGTTATGGGATTTCTTGCTAATGAGAGGCCTTATTTTGAGTTTGGATTTGACAATATTAGCATTTTTCAAAAGAGAAAAAATGGTTGGGAAGTTTACAAGGAATTTAAGCTGGGTGATGCTTTTGTTCCGTCGGGTAAATCAAAGCCTTTATAAAGGAAAATAATTGTAGTATCTTATGGTAGTAGCAAAAAAGATTGTTCCTAGGAAGGATATAAAACTAAAGGTTCAAAATATTGTTGCGACGACTTCGCTTGAGAAAGAAGTTAGTCTGACAAAGTTAGCTAGAACTCAGCCTAATACTGAATATAATCCTGATACTTTTCCTGGATTAGTTTTGAGAGTTAAGGAACCAAAGAGCGCGGTTTTGGTTTTTAGTTCTGGGAATTTGGTTTGTACTGGGACCAAGTCGGTTTCGCAGGTTCGGGATGTTGTTCAGCAGGTGATTAAGCAATTGAAGAAGATTAGTGTGAATGTAAAAATTAAGCCGAAGATTACGGTACAGAATATTGTTGCGAGTGGGGCTATTGATTTGGATTTGAATTTGAATACTTTGTCTTTGGAGTTGGAGAATACTGAATATGAGCCGGAGCAATTTCCTGGATTGGTTTACAAGTTGGAGGATCCTACTGCTACATTTTTGCTTTTCAGTAATGGAAAACTGGTTTGTACTGGGACTAAAAATAAAGCGCAGTTGGATGATTCTATGGTGCAGTTGAATAAGAATGTTAGGGCTGCTTTAAAGAGGATTAAGGAATTGGCTAAGAAGAAGGCGAGTGAAGAGGATGATTTCTAGAAACTAAAATTCGTCGGTGGTTGAGTGCTTTGCGCTCGGTGATTAAATTTTTTAAATTTGGTGGTTGACTTCGTCGGTGGTTGTGCTATCGCACGGGGCTTGGTTAACTTAATTATTTTTTAGATGTAGCAAAGCTTAAAAGGGTTCTTAATTGGAGTTTAGCATGGTAGTTAAGAAAGGCGATAAGATTAAGGTTGAGTATATTGGTAGTTTTGAATCTGGTGAAGTTTTTGATGCGAGTGAGAAACATGGGAAGCCGTTGGAATTTGAAGCTGGTGTTGGGATGGTTGTTCCTGGGTTTGAGGCTGGAGTTATCGGGATGGATGTTGGAGAGGGGAAAACTATTACACTTAAACCTGAGGAGGCTTATGGTATGCCTAATGAACAGGCTATTCAGAAAGTTCCTAAGGATAAGTTTCCGGCTGAAGCTAAAGAGGGGATGATGATTGGGGTTCCGCTTCCTAATGGACAACAGATGCCGGCTAAGATTACGAAGATTGATGACAATGAAGTCACGATTGATATGAATCATCCTATGGCTGGGAAAACGCTTGTTTTTAAGATTAAGATTGTTGAAATTTTGAAGTAGATGTTTTGGCACAATAATTTTTAAATAATAGTTTTTATGATTTTTTTTTATGAAAGATTTGTTTTATGTTAAGGAATGTTTGGGGGAAAACATGAAGCCTATTTATACTTATAAGTTTCGGACTATGATTGTTGGTGCTGAAGATAGGTGGAATGAAGTAGTTGGCAATGGGATTGATAGATATGGTAAGGTTTTGAGTGATCCAAGAATAATTCCGATTGGAGGATTTTTGAGAAGATATTGGATTGATGAGCTGCCTCAGTTGTATAATTTAATGAAAGGGGATTTGAAGCTAGTGGGAATTCGTCCAATGAGGCGGGTGGAATGGGAAAGGTTTCCGCGAGAGATTATGGAAAGAACATTGATGCAAAAACCTGGACTAATGGGGGTACCTTATGCTTTTCAAAAAATTAACAATTTTGGAGATTATATAAAGAACATGGAAAAGTATTTAGGGGAATGGGAAAATGATCCTATTGAAACTGATCGAAAATATTTTGCTAAGATAACTCGTAATATCTTGTTTGGTGGTGTTAGGAGTAGTTAGATATTGTGTGATCTGCTGACATGTCGTGGCTTATGTAGGGTATGTTTTAGAAGAGAGAAGCAGAAATATGCAAAAAATCTGTTCAAAAGTATTGGAAATGGAGTTGGAATGAATGTTCGTCCACATATATCGAGGCATTCTTTTGTTGCCCATTTGTTTGATGGTGTACAGATATAAGATATATTCAAAAATTACTGGGGCATAGCGATGTTTTAACAACAGAAATATATACTCATGTGTCAAACAAAGATTTATCAATATAGAATCTCCTTTAGATATAATGGTAAATTTCAGGGAATTTGTGACTTCGTCTGGACTGAAAGTTTTTGGTGGGAGGGACTCTGAGAATAATGATAAGTTGGTTTGGATGGCTGGGCCTAATGATATTTTGTTGCATACGTCTGCGACTGGGAGTCCGTTTGTTAATGTAGGAAGTGAGGCTAGTAAGAAAGATATTAAGGAAGCTGCGGTTTTTTGCGCGAAGTTTTCTCAGGATTGGCGGGATTCGAAGAGAGATGTTATTGTGAATGTTTTTTTGAGGAAGGATATGGGGAAGGATGGAAGGATGAAGAGTGGTACTTGGAGTGTGAGGAAACAGAATAAAATGAAAGTGAAAGCTGTTGAGATTTTGAAGTTTGAGAAAGATTTAAGAGGCGAGAAAGCTGAATAAAAATATGAAGCCAATGAAACAGTTGCAGATGGGCAAGGCGGGACTTAGTGATGCTTTTGTTGAGC
>DAOWCW010000039.1 GCA_030639395.1 archaeon | reverse complement strand
TGATGTGACGATTATTTCTGGGAATGGAAAGTTGAATAGTTCTTGGGATTTTGTTTTTAACGTTTCGAATATTGCGGATGTTCCGATAATGCCTACAAATACGTTTACTGGGGACAATGGGACGACTCAAATCAATTTAAATGAGGGTGTTAGTTTTATTGTTCCAGAGGGTGTTGCTGTTAATTTTTCTTTGGTCGTGGATGATGACGATTTTTTGATTCCAGAGGGGCAGAAAAGTTATTATAATGAGTCATTGAATGTTAGTGTGACTTTTGAAAATTCGAGTGGGAGTTTTTTTAATTTTTTTAATTTTTCTTTTGTGGAGTTTGGTAATCCAAATGATGAGAGTGTTTCCTATAATGCAACGTTTACTGCTGAGGTTGGAGATGTTGGGAATTATGTTGTTGTTGTTAATATAACGGATGTGGCTGGGAATTCTACGAATCGGACTTTTTATTTAAATGTAACAGAAAGTCTGGAGGCTCCGGTTTTGGGGCAGGTTGATAATGTGTCGTTGACTATTCATGATTATGTTAATTTTAGTGTGAATGCGACTGATGACGAGGATGATTATCTTAATTTGAGTTTGAGTTATTTTGTTGTTGCTTTGGATTTAGGAGCCCCTAATTTAACGGTTGGGATTGTGAATGGGAGTATTGAATTTAATATGAGTTCTAATCAGAGTTATGATGGAATCTGGGGTTATAATGTGAGTGTTGTTGATAGTAACTCTAGTGTAGATTGGCAAGTGTTTTATTTATCTGTTTATGGGCTTGCTTGGAATGTTTCTGTGCTTGAGGATTTTTCTTTGACAGAAAATGTATCTAGTGTTTTGAATTTTACCATTAATCATTCGGTTGGAGATAATTTGACTTATGAGTTTTGGATTGATGATATGTCGTGTCTTTTTCAGAATAATTCGAATTGCAGTTATGGGAATTTGAGCTTGAGGGAGCTGAATAGCTCGTTTGGGGATGGGAGTATTTTTGGTTGGAGTTTTGTTCCTGATTTTGGTGATGAGAGTTATGGGAGAGAAAAGAATTTGACGGTGAAGGTTTATCCTAACTCTAGTTTGCTCAGTTCAAATCAGAGTGAGTCTGTTGCTGTGAATTTTAGTTTTAAGTTGAATATTAGTCACACGAATGCTCCGATGCGGGCAGTTGCTCCTGTTGGGCTTTTGCAGTCAGATTATAATAGCAATATTAATGTTGATTTAAGTGGGTATTTTGCTGATGAAGATGTAAGCGATACTTATTATTTGCAAAATGTAAGTTTTGTAAAGTCGGCACAGGTTGGAGGTGGGGATATTTTTGTTACGCATTCTAGTGGATGGGATATTATTATTGGCACTACATTGAAAACAGTGCATGATGATTTTATTTCTATTACAGGGAGTGATAATTTGACTTCGGATATTATTGAGGATATTGAGGTTAAATTTGTGGCTCCGACTACTACATCCACTCCTTCTTCAGGGGGAAGCAGTGGATCTTCTACTAAGTTGAAATTTTATTCGCTGAGGATTATTGTTCCGGAAGATGTGATTATTTCGGATGAAAATTATATTGAAATTCCATTTGGGCTTGAGAATTCTGGGATGATTGACTTGTCGGGAATTGACTTGTCGAGTGAGGTTTTGTATAATAATGAGTTTTCTGATGATGTTAAGATTGAATTGGGTGAGACATATGTTGATGTTTTGAAGGCTGGTGAGAGGAGGGATTATACTATGAAGATTTTGGCTGATACAGATAGGTCTGGTAGATATAAGGCTACGATTTTTGCGAATATTAGTTCGCCGAAGTTTATGGATTGGGGAGATTTTTTTATTGATTTAAGAAGGACGAATGAGAGTGAAGCAGAGGAATTGTTGATTTTTACGGAGAAGATTATAGCAGATAATCCTGAGTGCTTGGAGTTGACTGAGATTTTTCGTCGAGCACAAGAGGCGTTTGAATCTGGGGACGAGGCTGGGGCTGTGAAGTTGGCGATGGAAGTGAGTGCTGCCTGTGAGGATGCGATTAGTGCGAATGAGCAGATTAGGTATAGAATTGAGGGTTTTGTAGAGAAGAATTTTTATTATATTTCTTTTGTGACGTTGATGATTTTTTTTGCTGGGTTTATTGTTTATGTGTATAAAAGGGTAAGGTTTAATAAATCTGCAGAGGGTGTATATACTAAGTGAATGCCTTATTAGAGGCTAGATGTCAGGTCAGAGGTCGGGGTTGGGGGCTTGGCGGGGTTTTTGGAGGGTAATAAAAAGATGATGAAAAAAATGGTGAGTAAGAAAAAAGATATTGATATTATGAGGATTTTGTCTGATATTGAGAAGGAGATGGGAAATATTGTTGTTGGGCAAAAAGAGATTATTCATGGGATTTTGCGGGCGGTTCTTTGTAATGGACATGTTTTGGTTGAGGGTGTTCCTGGTACTGCGAAGACTTTGATTGTTAGATCGATGGCGACGGTTCTTGGTTGTGATATGAAGAGGATTCAGTTTACTGTTGATTTGTTGCCGACGGACATTACTGGTATTATGAGCTATACTCCAGAAAAGGGTTTTAAGGTTGAGAAGGGTCCGATTTTTACGAATTTTGTTTTGGCTGATGAGATTAATCGTAGTCCCCCTAAGACGCAGTCTGCTTTACTGGAGGCTATGCAGGAGAAGGAGGTCACTATTGCTAAGGAGACTCATGTTTTGCCTAAACCTTTTTTTGTTATGGCTACTGAGAATCCGGTTGAGAATAGTGGGGTTTATACTTTACCTGAGGCTCAGATTGATAGATTTTTATTTAAGTTGTTGATTGATTATCCTGAGCCTAAAGAGGAAAAAGGGATTTTGAATAAAAATACAACGACTAAGACTTTTGAGAGTTTTAACTTGAAGGCTATTTTGAATCCCAAGAAGATTATAGATGCACAAGAGAGGGTAAAGGATGTTTTTGTTTCGGAAGTGATTGAGGAGTATATTGTTGAGATTGTTGGTGAGTCGCGGAATAAGGACTGGGAATTTGGAAAGTATATTTCTTATGGTGGTTCCCCTAGGGCTTCGATTGCTCTTTATATTGCGTCTAAGGCTGAGGCATTGATGAGTGGTAGAGATTATGTTATTCCGGAAGATGTGAGGGAGGTTGTTTATCCTGTCTTGAGACATAGAATTATTTTAAATTATGAGGCTGAGGCTGAGGGGATTACTACAGATAAGGTGATTAAGCAAATTCTTGGCAGGGTTAGTGTTCCGTAGATGACAGAAGTTTCTAATAGGGGTAAGTTTGTTTTGAATTTTCCTAGGGCGATTGCGGAGTTTGAGAATGCGATGCAGAAGTTTCCGGTTAAGAAGATTTTGTATAAGAATATTTTTAGAGGGAAAGGTTTGGAGTTTGATTCTTATCGCGTGTTTCAGCAGGATGACGATGCGAGTTTAATTGATTGGAAGGCGAGTTTGAGGTCTAATCAGATTTTAGCTAAGAAGTATATTGAGGAGAGGGAGTTGAATGTTTATTTTTTGGTTGATGTTTCGAATAGTATGCTTTTTGGTTCTGGGGATAAGTTGAAGGCTGAGTATGCTGCTGAGTTTGTTGCGTCGCTTAGTCATTTGGTTTTGGGTTCTGGGGATAGGATTGGATTGGTAATGTTTAGTGATAAAGTTGTTAAGTTTTTGAGGCCTGCTCGGACTAAGAATCAGTTTGCTTTGTTTACAAAGTTTTTGGCGGATTCTAGTTTGTATGGCGGTGGGTTTGATATAGATAAGGCAGTAAATCATGTGCTTCAAACTGTTAAATCTCCGTATACTATTTTTATTTTGGTGTCGGATTTTATTCGGACGAAGAAGGAGAGTTTGGCTAATTTGAAATTGATGGGGACGCGGTTTGAAAGTTTGGCTGTTATGGTTAGGGATAGGTTGGATGAGGATTTGCCTGACTCGAATTGTCAGTTTGCGGTGCAGGATCCTTATTCTGGGAAGCAAATGGTTTTGGATCCTGCGATTGCGAGGGATAAATATCGGAAAAATGTTTTAAGGCAGAAGATGATGATTAGGGAGATGATGAGGAAGTCGCGTGTTGATTTATTGGAATTAGTTAGTGATAAGAGTTTTGTTATTGCGGTTTCTAGTTTTTTGCGTGGTCGTGCAGTGGGGGCACGAATATGAAATCTTTTATTTCGTATTCGTGGGGTTTCGGGGTTTTGGTATTTCGGGGTTTCGGTAGGGCAGCTTTGCTGCCCGGGTTGGTGGGGGTTGCTACATGAGAAATTACAAGAGGTTGGCCCCAATTGGGCATGGCTCTGCTGACCCCGAGGTTTGGCATCTTGCTCGAGGTGTTAATAAGGAGGTTTATAGATGGAGTTAGTTTTTCTTTATCCGAAGTTTTTAGGATTTTTGTTGTTAGTTCCGCTTTTTGTTTTTGTTTATTTTTTTAGCTTGATTTATAGCAAGAGAAAGGCGGTTGTGTTTTCTAATTTTGAAGCGATGGAAAGATTTTATGATGTTGAGTTTTTTTCGAAGAATTTTTTTGCACTTTATATGAATTTGTTGGTTTTGATTTTGTTGGTTTTGGCTTTGGCTGGGACGGGTATTTCTTTTATTGCGGATACTTCGGTTTTTTCATATGTGATTGCGGTGGATTCGTCAAGTAGTATGTCTAGTGATGATCTTTATCCGAATCGGCTTGAGGCTGCTCGGAGTGGTGCGAAAAAGTTTGTGGAGTTGTTGCCGATTGGAGTTGAGGTTGGAGTTTTGGAATTTTCGGGGGATGCTAGTGTTTTGCAAGTTTTGGATAGTAATAAGTTTAAGGTGAATATTGCACTTGATGCGATTAAATATGGAGAGGTTCAGGGGACTAATATTTATAATGCATTAATTGGTGCGGATAAGCTTTTTGGGGATAGGCAGATGAAGGCGGTGATTTTGATTAGTGATGGGCAGTTGAATGTTGGGGATGTTCCGAGGGTGATTGAATATATTAATCGAAATAAGTTGACTGTGAATACTATTGCTGTTGGAAGTGAGGAAGGTGGGATTACAGGGTTTAATACGATTTCTGAAGTTGATGAAGATGTTTTGAAGTCTTTAGCGTTTAATTCTGGTGGTGAATTTTTTAGGGTTCGGGATGTTGAGGACTTTGATTTATTGTTTGATAGTTTGATGAATAAGATGAGTAGAGAGGTTACTGTTGATTTGAGTTTTTATTTTTTGATTGGTGCGATTTTGATGTTGACGCTACTTTGGGTTTTGCATAATTTTAGATTTAGGGTTTTGCCGTAATTTTGATTTTTAGCGGTTAGTTCTTGGTAAAAATCAAAATTGTTAAAGAGGGCTTGTTGGGGAAAGTTTATTTATTGGTAAATCATTGTAGTAATATGATAGATAGGGAAAAGGTTTTGCAATTGGAGATTAAATGTTTGGAGGATTTTATTGAATATAATAATAATTATTGGAATGTGTGGGTTGAGAGCTCTGTTTCTGGAGAGAATAGGAGGGAAGATTGGTCTGCTTATGCGGAAATGCATAGGAAGTATCCGGAGTTTTCTTGCAGGTTATTTGAAAAAGCATCTGAGATGTATCGGAATTATGCGTTGCCGTGGGAAGAAAGGTTGCCGTGGGAGGATTTGTTTATTTCTTACGTGTTGATGTCTGGTTTGGTAGATGAATATCATCCGCGTTTGACAACGTGAATAGAATTTGAGTAATTAAATGATTTGGAATTATTAAAGTTGGTTTTTGTAAAATTGTCGATTGATTTCTTCTTTTGGTACGAGAGGTTTCCATGGCAAGAATTTTTGGAACCAACCTTCTTTTGCTGGGGAGCCTGCAATTGCTTCTGCGAATTTTGTTATTTCTTTTGAGATTGTGTTTTTTTCGTCTAAGATAGATAGTGGGGTTTTTTTGTGAAGGGATTGTGCTATTTTTTTATGATCGTGTATTTTTGCTAGGACTGGGATGTTGGATATTTTTTCTATTTCTTGGAGATTGTATTCGTGTTTCGGAGATCTTATTTTGTTTACGATTATTCCTTGTATCGGGGTTTTTTGTTCTTGGGCTATTTTTGCGGCTTTGAGTGTTGTGTGTAGGGTGACGTGGTCTGGGGATGTTACGAGGAATATTTTGTCTGAAGCTGCGATGATTGGCTCGAGTTCTTTGTAGTTTGGAGAGGTGTCTAGGATTATGAAATCATATCTTGGTTTGTATTTCTGGAGGAGTTTTTTTAGTTTGTATGGGTCGATTTCTTTGTGGTAATTTAGGGCGGAGGGGATGATGTCGATTCCGTGGGCTTCGTAGATTGTATTTTGTAAGAGAGTTTTTGAATTGAGGGAGTCTTGGAGTGTGTAGTCGCTTGTTAGGTCGAGGTAAAGTCCGATGTTTGGTGCGGAGAAGTTGGCGTCGACTAGGAGGACTTTTTTGTCGAAGTTTTTTGCTAGAGATATTGCGGTTTCTAGTGCTAAGGTTGTTTTTCCGACGCCACCTTTTATTGATACGAAACTTAGAATGTTTGTCATTTTTCGACGGAACCAAGGTTCCCTACAAGTAGCCTCCTTTGAATTAGTTCGATCTTTTTATCACCTGTTGTGAATGACGGGTTTATGGTATATAAATTTTGTTAAGCTTTTGTGTCTTTGTAAAATTCGTGTTTAAAGAAAGGTTGTCCCCATATTTTTTTCATTCTTGAACTGTTTGCCCAAGATGGTGCTGGTATGTTTTTGCTATGATAATGATCTTGTCCGTAATTTAGGTGTGTTAGTTTTCCTTCTAGTAGTTTGCCTGATAATTCTAGTGCTTCTTCCCATGCCTTTGCATTGTATTTTTTTGGGTTTTTTATTTTTTCTAAATTTGGATCCCATGAATTGAAACAACTGTATTGATGTACCCGAATTATTTTCCCCGATTTTTTTCTTACTCGTTTGTTTTTTAGTATGGCTTCTTTTAGTGTTATACCGTTTCCTTTTATCCTGTCGCTTGCTCTGTTTATTGCAGTGAAGCCTATCATTATAATCTCCTTTTGGTCTTCTTCTTTTAGTAGCTCTCTTGCCTCTCCATATAACATTTTTGCCATTAGGGTTTTTTCTGAATCCTGATAGAAATCGTATATCTTTCCTTGTTTTGTTGATGCTATTGTTTGCAGAGGTGAGGTTAGATATAGTATCCCTGCTAGTGCTGACCCAGATCTTTTCAGAAATTCTCTACGACTGTGTTCGTTTTTCATTTTAATTTATTAAAGAAGTTGTTTATAAATTTTGCTATTTGTCGTTACTTTGAAGTACTTATATTTTTATTCGAAAATGGGTTTGTGAAACAGAGACTTCGGCAACAAGTTGCATGATTTACTCCGTAAACCAAATCGAACCCATGATTCATCTTCCCAGAAAAAAGCAGAGACTTCGGCAACAAGTTGCATGATTTACTCCGTAAACCAAATCGAACCCATGATTCATCTTCCCAGAAAAAAGCAGAGACTTCGGCAACAAGTTGCATGATTTACTCCGTAAACC
>DAOWCW010000059.1 GCA_030639395.1 archaeon | reverse complement strand
ATTTCCTTTTGCGATACCTAGAATTTTTATGATTTTTTTATTTGGTATTTCTAGTGTTGTGGTTATAATTAATTCTTTCATTTTTTATCTTTCCTTTTTTCTATTTTGTTTTCTTCTTTATAGAATAAAATTAAGGCGATTCCAATTATTGTTGGTATTAGGGCGGGGATTATTGCCTGGGTTTTTATGAAGATGCCGATTCCTAGAATTATTCCTGCAGTTCCTAAGATGATAGTTTCTTTTATCATGTATGATATTGGTTGTTTTGGTTTATAAGTTTTTAGAAAGGCAGATAAAATATTATTGTTGGGATTAGGATTGCTCCCATTAGAAAACCTCGTCTGGTTCCAAATTCGATGCAGGTTAGTCCTAGTGTTGTTGCGACGATTAAAACCAAGAGACCTAGTGGTCCTGTGAGATAGAGGTTTGTTATTATTAGGAAGATTAGTGTCGCTGTTGAAATTTTTGTATAGGGAATTTTGTGAATGTTTTTTGCGGTGAGTTTTGAAATTTGGAGAGCTATTGGGATTGAGATTAGGGTTGCGAGGAGTGTTGTTGTTAGAATGAGTGTTAGGTGTTGGAGTGTTAGGTTTGTAATTTGAGATATTGCGAAGGCTGCTCCTGTTCGGGATTTTTGGAAGAGGATTAAGGTGATGAAGGATATTGACATGACGATTGTATTGATTGAACCGAGGAGGATTAGGAATTGTTCGCGTGTTGATTTGCCTGAGATTTCGGATGCTATGATTGCGGCCTGACTTGAGCCTAGTCCTGGAAAGAGGGAGCAAATTGGGGAGATTAAAATTGTTGCTAGTGTTGGTTTGAGGATTTGGGATTTTGGGATGTGGAGTTTTTCGATTTTTTGTTTTGGAAGGATGGTTTTTAATTTTATGGAGTGTATGATTGTTGATGTTGCGAAGAGTCCGGTTAGAAGTGGAAGGAGGGGTTGGGATATATTAAGATTGAGAGTTGCTAGACCAAGGAAGCCGGCTAAGATGAAGATTATAATTGCCTTGAGCTTGGATTTTTTTTCTTTGAAGATTAGGAAGATTGCGATCCAGATTAGGAGGATGCCCATCATGCGTTGGAGGAGTGGGTAGATTTTTGGAATTGTGAAGATAAATATGGGGATGATTAGTGCGAGGGATATGATTGCGATTATTGAGCCGAGGAGGGTTAGTTTTAGGGCGTTGTGACCTTGTCCTTGGAGGAGGAGTTCGTGACCTGGAAGGGTGGAGAGAGAGGTGTCTTCGGATGGAGCTCCGAGAAAAATTGAGGGAATGAAGTCTAGAAATGTGTGGGTGATTGCCATTGAGATGATGAAGATTAAAAGTGGTGTCGGGGGGAGATTTTGGATTAGGGTTAGAGATAGGACTGAGATTGCTACTAGATTAATATGGAGACCTGGGATGAGTCCGGTCATGGTGCCAGCCAGGGTTCCGATGAGGAGGGGAAGGATTAGTTGTGGTATCATTGATGTTGCCTGTTAGTGTCGGTATTTATTGTTAAGGATTGTTCGGTGGCAACTGATGAAATTAAGTATATTGTATTGTAATAGTTTTTAAAAAGCGAAATAATATTATTTGGTATGGCAAGAATAGTGCTGGAGGAGGTTGGAGAAATTGGGGATAAGGATGGTAAGTGGGGTTGTTCTGTAAGGATTCCTATGACACCCGTTTCTGACTATCGAGTTGAGGTGTCTTTTGGGTTTGGACATAGGGTTCTTAGGCAAAATGACAAAATGTTTAATTGTCGTATGGTTGGAATTGTAAGGTGCGACGAAACGGACGAAGGGGCGCTTAGGCAGACGTATGATTTAGCTAAAGATTGCTTGGTTCCACGTGTTGCTCGGGTTTATGAGGAGATTGGAGGTAGTGAGTTGGAATCAGAGATTGAAGATAGGACTCGATTTGCTTCATGAGTTTTTGTTTAATATTAGTATTTTTTCTATGATGATTTGTTTTTTATTTTTGTAGGTGTCGGGTTTGCCTTGGAATTTTATTTTGTCTTTAGGATTTAAATTTAAGGTTGGTGTTCCGAAGATGATTAATTCAGTTGCTTGGTTTTCTAAATGGATTGTTGTTTTGAATTGAGAAGTTTGAATTGATTTGATTGTGTCGGTGTGGATTGGTTTTGCTTGGGAGAGAAAGGAAAGGATTAAGATTCCTAGAAGGGTTAGGATGAGGGTTATGTTTTGGAGTTTCATTTTGTTTTAGATTTAGATTAGTATTGTTTTGGGATAATTATTTTGTTTGAAATTCTATTATATCTTTGTCTTTTAAGACATGATTTAATCCGATTACTTGACCCCCGAATTTGGAAGATGGCCCCCAGACACGAGAGCGTTTGATTTTTTTTGACATCCCTTTATCCCAGGGAGATATCTCCCTTGCATGTGTACCCTCTTATTTGGGTGAGCTTTGCTCACAATTTAATGCAAATAAAAATTTCTTAACGGTGCCGTCCAAAGGACACCTGCACCTAAAATTTTTATTTGCAGACTTGAGCAACTTTATTTTATTTAGTTTCATTTTGTTTGGAATTCTATTATGTCTTTGTCTTTTAAAGTGTGTTCGAGTCCGATTACCTGTCCACCGAATTTACTTGATGGTCCCCAGACTCTGGCCCGTTTGATTTTTTTTGACATTCCTTTTAGAATCTTTTCTGTGGCGTCTTTGAATGTTGAGTTTTGTTTTAGTATCATTGGGTCTGGGCTTGGTTGTTTTTTTGGTTCTTTAGTGTAGACTCTTATGATTGGGAAAGTCTTGAAGATTTTTTGTTTTAGTTTTTCTAGCTCTAGTTTTGTTGGCTTATTTGAGAAGAAGGTGTAGTCGTATTTTTTGAATTTTGATTTTAGGTTACTTTCTATTTTTCTTTTTTCTGCTTCTGATAAAAAGTCTTCTTTATTGAAAATTAATATTATCCTTGCCCGAGTTCTGTAATAAAAATCTTCGGCTTTTTTGATTTGGTCTAGACTGTCTATTGTTATGAGAAGAGTGTCGGTTGAGTTGATGAGGGATTTGTCGTGATAAGGGAAAGATGGGATGTCGATGATTTGAATTTGGGCGTCTTCGAAGTTGAAAGTTCCGAGTTGAGGTTGATAGGTTGTGAAGGGATAAGGTGAGGTTTTTGTTGGTTGAGATGTTAAGGTTTGGAAGATGGTTGATTTGCCCGTATTTGGGAATCCTGCTAAAACACATTGCATATCGGCTTTTTTTATTCCAGCTTGTCTGCCCTTGCCTGATTTTTTTTGTTTAGCTATCGAATTTTTTATTTTTTTGTAACGAATGCTTAGATTTTTTCGCATGTTTTCGGAAGATTTATGTTTTGGCACTTCTTTCATCATGATTTCTAAGCATGCGAGTCTTTCTTCATCTGTCGTTGCTTCTTGATATTCTTGTTCTGCTTTTTGGTAGAATGGTGATTGGTTTGTGCTAGCCATAAGTTTTTTAATACTAAAAGGTTTATGAATTTTATGGAGAAGTAGCTTTAGGAAAGCTTCGTGATTCATTTTAATAAATATGGAGATTAAAAAATGAAAAAGGTGTTTTTGTTTGTTTTTGTTTTTGTTCTGGTTATGGGTTTTTGTTTTGCGGCGGATGATTGGGGGGATATAAATGCGGAGGATTCAGAAGTAGGAGAAGATTTGGCGATTGAGGGACAAGGGGTAAGAGGTGAGGTTAATGATGTAAATGATGAGTCGCAAGTTTCTGGAGATGGAAAATTTTTTACTAAGGAGTTTTACATTGCTCTTGGACTTGGTTTTTTTATTTTAATTATTATAGGGGTTTTTGTTTGGTTATGGCTTCGTGGTCCGAAAAATAAATGGGAATGAGTTTGGATGCTTGTATTGGGTGGTGGGTGGTGGGGGGTTGGTAGTGGGTAGTCGGTAGTGGGTAGTGGGTAGTCGGTAGTGGGTAGTGGGTAGTCGGTAGTGGGTAGTGGGTAGTCGGTGGTGGGTAGTGGGTAGTCGGTAGTGGGTAGTGGGTAGTCGGTGGTGGGTTTTATTCCATAAAAAATCATGGCATTTTTCTTTCAGAAAAACACGCATTATTTCTTATGGACACTTGGTTTTGTTTGTACCCTCACTTATTTTGTTGGTTTGGCTGGGGCATGCCATTGTTGGTTGGAATGTTGGGGTTGGATGCCTGTATTGGGCGTTGGGGAGTCGGGAGTCGGAGGTTGGGGTTGGGTGCATGTATTAGGTGTTGGGGAGTCGGTAGT
>DAOWCW010000055.1 GCA_030639395.1 archaeon | reverse complement strand
TTCTTCGTTATCCCCAGTTGAATAGGCTGCTTGGAGCTTTAGGGCGTTTTTTTGTCCGGATTTGTTGGAGTAGTATACTGCGGGTTTGCCAATATCGTCTGGGATGTAGTTTCGTGCTGTACATGGTATACCCTCTGAATTGGGAACTTTTATAGAATTTCCATTTTTATCGAGCAATACTGTAATGATTTGGGATTCTTTTGCATCTCGTGCTACTACTAGCCATGTGTTTTCGATGTAGAAATGTCTGCCTATTGTTGTGAGAGGAAGGGTTTTTTCTGTGATTAGATTTTTTTCTAGAAGATGTTTTAATCTGGAAGCTGGAGATTTTTCACATAAAAAGCAGCCACCTCCTGGAGTTGGATATTTTATTTTATATTTTTCTGCTAATTCTATTTGTTTTTTTCTTCCTCTTCCTGAGATGTTTAGAAGTTTGTTTCTATTGATTAGTCCAGATTTTTCATATGAAGTTTCTGTAAGTTTTTTTGCACAGAGTGGACGTAGGATTTCAAAGTCTAATTGTTCATCGATTGTTTTCATTGCTGAGGATATTTGCGACATTGGACGTTGCCCTACGACTTCGCCTGTTGCAATTAATTTTATGTTGTGTTTATCTGCATATTCTTTGGCTTTTTTGAGCATAAATATTTTGCAGTCTTTACATGGATTGATTCCGACTCCGGTTCCGTGTTGTGGGTTTTTTAGGATGTTTAAGTATTCTGATAAAAGGGGCTCTTTGTTGACATTGAATGTTTTTAGTTTGACTGTGTTTGAACTTTCTAGCAGATTGCATCCGCCACATCCGAATGGTAGAGCGAAATGGAGAGCTGTGATTTCGAAATTTTGGTCTTGGAGAAGTCGTATAGTTAATTTTGAATCTAGTCCGCCTGAGTAGAGAACCAAGGCATGTTTTGATTCGGTCATCGGATTAAATAAAACCTTTGGCTTCACGACTTGTGTTACTAATGTTTTTTTCATATGTAGATTTGGGAAAATCAATTTAAGAAGTTTTAGATTTCGGCGAATAGGACAACATAATTTTTGCCGTATTTTTTTGCACACTTAGGACATGTTGTATAGTAAAAGTACATGTGTTTAAGTTCTTGTTTCTCTAATTTTACATATTCTTCCATTTCTTTGACCCATTTTTTCATGTTTTTATATGGACCCTCGAAAACTTTTGTTAGAAATGTTCCTGTTACTTTTACATCGTGGACTTTTGGGATTGCCTTTTTTGTACTTATGTAAATGTTAGAATGAAACAAGGACTTTTCATCGGACAAGATCATTGTGTTTTTTAATGCCGCATTTGCATCTTTTAATTTTTTTATGTTTCTTTTTATGACGCTTTCGAAATTTAATGGTATGTGGAAAAATGAGAATACTTTGTCTTTAATAAAGAGTTTGCCCTTCCATGTTACTTTCTTTTTGTCCCATTTTTTTGGGTCAAATATTGGACAACATTCTGTCTCACCGTCTTTCATAATGAATATAAGAAGGTTCTTTATTTAAAGGTTTTGGTTCTTGAGATTATCGACGGTGATTTTTTAATATTTGTCTAAAATTTTTAGTTTTTGGGGTGATAGATGACAAAAAGAATTTTGCGCGGATGGAATTCTGAAAAAACATTAGGTTAATAAAAGGTTGTTGGTTTATTTTAGAATGAAAGAATTGTCTGTGGATGAAAAGATGTCGCTTGTGAAAGAGGTTGGCGAGGAGGTTATTGGCGAGGAGGAGCTTAGGCAGCTTTTTGAGAAGAAGAAACATCCTGTTGCTTATGACGGGTTTGAGCCTTCTGGAAATATTCATATTGCGCAGGGTCTCTTGAGGTCTATTAATGTGAATAAGTTGACTTCTACTGGAATTAAATTTAAGTTTTGGGTCGCTGATTGGTTTGGGATGTTGAATAATAAAATGGATGGGGATTTGGGGAAGATAAGAATTGTTGGGGAATATTTTATTGAGGTTTGGAAAGCTTGTGGTATGGATTTGGATAATGTTGAGTTTATTTGGACGAGTGATTTTGTTAGGGAGCATCCTGAGTATTGGGAGACAGTTTTGAAGTTGTCGATGAATACGACGGTGAATCGGGTTTTGAGATGTGGTCAGATTATGGGAAGGGAGGATTCGACGTCGAACCCTGCTGCTCAGATTATGTATCCTTTGATGCAGGCCGCGGATATTCATCATTTGGGTGCAGATATTGCTCAGTTGGGGATGGATCAGAGGAAGGTTAATATGTTGGCACGGGATGTTTTTCCTAAGTTGGGCTTTGTTCCTCCTATTGTTGTTAGTCATCATATGTTGATGGGGCTGAGTGAGCCTAAGGCTGAGGAGGGAATGAATTCTGTAGACAGAAAGATTGAAATTAAAATGAGTAAGTCGAAACCTGATACTGCGATTTTTATGACGGATACTAAGGATGATGTTTATCGGAAATTTAAGAAAGCGTTTTGTCCGGCTGGGAAAGTTGAAGACAATCCTATTTTAGAGTATATGAAATATATTGTTTTTGAGAAGTTTGATAGCGTTGTGATTGAGAGGGATGAAAAATGGGGTGGGAATTTAACGCTTGGTAGTTATGAGGATTTGGAGGGGGCGTTTGTTGGCGGAGGTGTTCATCCACAGGACTTGAAGAATTGTTGTGCTAAGTATATTGATGAGTTGTTGGTTCCGATAAGGGAGCATTTTGAAAAAGATGAGCGTGCGCGAGGATTGATGGAGCAGGTTCGAGGTTTTTCGGCTACTAGGTGATTTTTGTTGACACTGTATTGCGCATAATTGTTTTAAGTCGAGTAGAATGATTCGGATGATGCTATGACGCCTGAGAGACCACAAGAGAGACCGCGTGGACTTGAAGAATAGACCCAATGTTTTTGAATTGGGAATTTTTTGTTTTGCCTAAACTATAAAAAGTCTTTTTGGCTTTGATTTTTATGGCAGAGACTTATGATGTTTTGATTTTGGGTGGCGGTCCGGCTGGTTTGACTGCGGCAATTTATGCTGGGCGTTATAATATGAAGGCTTTGGTTATTGCGAATAGTTTTGGTGGAACTGCGAATTTGGCTGGTGAGGTTGAGAATTGGCCTGGATTTATTGGAGCTGGGCGAGATTTGATGAGGACGGTTTATGATCAAGCGAAAAGGTTTGGGGCGGAGTTTCTTGAGGCAAGTATCGAGAAAGTTGAGAGATTAGAAATTAGAGATGAGAAATTAAAAGGGGCATCCAAGGGTGTACCCTCACAAATACAAGTAAAAGAAAAGTTGGGGCAGACCCTACCTCCTGCCCAGGTGGCATCCGCTGATGCGAACAAGGGAGGTAATTTTGTTTTGCATTATGGTGGAGCCCCATTGGATACCTCATCGGATCAAACGGGGCAAGCAGTTCGGGGGAAGAGTTTAATTGTTGCTTTAGGGACGGAGCATCGGCAGTTGAATATTCCGGGAGAGAAGGAATTTTTGGGAAAGGGTGTTTCTTATTGTGCGACTTGTGATGGGAATTTTTTTAAGGGGAAGGAGATAGCTGTTATTGGTGGGGCGGATTCTGCGGCTAAGGCTGCTCTTTATTTGGCTGATATTTGTGACAAGGTGACTGTTGTTTATCGTGGAAATGAAATGCGGTGTGAGCCTGTGAGTTTGTCGGCGATTTGTGACAAGGAGAATATTGAGATTATGTATTATACTAGCCCTAGTGAGGTTGTTGGGGATGGGGTCGTTAAGGGCTTGAAGGTTGTGACTGATGATAATGGGAAGAAAGTGGAAAGTGTTTTGAATGTGAGTGGGGTTTTTATTGAGGCTGGGGCTGTTCCGGCTACTGAAGTTTTGAAAGAGCTGGGTGTCGAGATGGTGAATGGATATGTTGTGACGGGGAAGGATTGTAAGACGAATGTTGAGGGTGTTTTTGCTGCTGGTGATGTTACGAATTCTGAGATGAGGCAAATGATTACGGCTGCTGGCGAGGGTGCTGTTGCGGCTAAGGGAGCACACGAGTTTTTACAGAAAAATTTGTGAGAAGTGTTTATCTGTTTTGTAAGTGGAAAAATTTAGCTTGGAGAATGGGGTTGTTAGAATATTTTGTCTTTACATTCTTTCTAATCTTGTAATTCGTTTTGAAAGTGGTGGATGTGTTTGAAACCATTCTTTTTGTTTTGTTGGTTTTGCTAGAAACAAAGGTGCTACTGCTCCAGAAACTTTCATTGGAGTGTTGTTTTTGATTTTTGTTAGAGCACCGATTAAACCTGTTGGTGTTCGCATGAATTTTACGGCGGAGGAGTCGGCAGCGTATTCTCGTTTTCTTGATATTGCTAACTGTACTAGTGCGACAATTATTGGAGCTAAGATTGCTAGTGCGATTCCGATTACCATCATTATCACATTATTGTTTTCTCTGTCTCGTCCTCCGAAGGATGACCAGAACAAACTATGTAAAAACATTTCGGAGATTATTGCAATCATTCCGACGAGGACTGCGGTTAGGGTCATGAATCGTATATCGTAGCTTGCGACATGGGAGAGTTCGTGTGCCAAGACGCCTTCAAGTTCTTGCTTTGATAGTTTTTCGAGGGTTCCTTGTGTGATGCAGATGACGGCATGTTGTGGATCTCGACCTGAAGCGAAAGCATTGATTTGTTGGTTTTGCATAATGTAAAGTTTTGGTTTTGGAAGACCTGAGGCTAGACATAATCCTTCGACGATGTTGTGATACTGTCTGTATTGTTGACCTGTTGCTGGTTTGGCGTTGACTGATTTTATTGCTATTTTGTGTGAGTTGTAGAAGCCGAATACTACGTATCCTATTGAGATTGGGATTCCGATGATTAGAATTATGAAGAAGTACTGTCCGCC
>DAOWCW010000070.1 GCA_030639395.1 archaeon | reverse complement strand
ACTAGCACAAGCAACCGCACACCCCCTCACAACATCATCAACATTAACATCTCCACCACCCATCTCTGTAATAGTATCCCACAAATTATTCCATCCCGTAGCAAACCCAAAAATCAAAAACACCAAAACAGCAATCCCCAAAACAATCGCAATAATCGTTCCAAGCGTCATCTGCTGCCCTTTCTTCCCCCAACAACCGACAACCGACAACCGACAACTTAGTTCACCCATCCTCTTCATAGAAATTCTTATACTCTTTTCTTTATAAATATTCCGAACGCTTTAAATATTAACAGGAATCTCTTCAGAAAGCCCACTCTCATGACCAACGCTATCAGAAACAGAAGCAATGGCAACATAATAAGTCTCTCCTCCAGTCAGCCCCTCAATTAAATAACTATTTCCAGACTCAGCCAAAACAAGAACCGGCAACTCATACTCACGACTAGCCCTCCCATAATAAACATTATACCCAACCAACTTATCCTCCTTATTTTCATCCCAATCAACCCTAATATCTCCATCAACAGCCACCGCACCAAAACCAGAAGGAATCAAAGGATAAGAAAAGTCAACATCACTCGAAGGTATAGTAATCTCATCAAAATTACTCGGATCAGAATCTTTCCAACCTTCTTTGTAAGAAGATATCGCAACATAATAATGATTACCCTCTTCCATATCTAGGTCACTCGTAGAAATAACAAACTGCCCCTCCTCATCTTTATCTGGCAATCCAATATCTGTAACAATAAGATTATTTTTATCAGTTCCATAATGTACTTTAAATCCGTCTGAATCTACATGATGTGAAAAACAAATACGCATCGCAAAATTCCCAGAATTATTCAAAATCTCAGGAGCCGCAATCTTATCAGAAGCAAAAAAATCAGAACCCCTTAATTCATCAATTAAAAAATAAATTCCCAATCCTCCCACAATAATTAAAAAAAATACAAAAAACGCCTTATAGTTAACCATACATAAAAACACAAACCAAACTATAAAAAACTAACCAATTAATAATCTCCACTCCAATCCCATATATGAATTCTGTCGACAAAATCAAAATCAGCAAAACTCCCTCCAGAATACTCCACCTCAACCATTCCACAGGCAAGATAACTAGAAGGAATCTGATTATTCATAGCCGAAACATAACTATTTTCATTTTCATCAACAACACGCACAAAAAAATCACGATCCCTTGGAACAATATAGGGCTTAACAACACTAGGCGCAATCTTCCCATGAGAAAAACCTTCCACTTTTCCTTCTTCCATATAATACATCGAAAACACAACCTCTTCCTCAGACCTCATCCTAATACTCCAAGAAGGATAAAGCGGAAAATCCCCAATATCAACAACAAATTCGTTTTCTTCCGAAAACTCACTAAAAGAAATCCATTTCTCTTCATAATTAGGGGCACTCAAAAAGAAACCTTCTTCATTTTTTTCCCAAATTTTAATATATGAAAGCTCAGGAAAATGAAATAAATGGGTATAACAAGGAGCTCTAACCCACCAAGAATTCTCTTCAACAACAAGAGAAACTTCAAAACTCCCATCCTCAGTTTTAATATCAACAGACTTAGAATTATCAAAATTAACCCCCCAAAACTCAGAATTAAGAAGCCCTCCAGTCCTCCCTTCTAGGTGCCCTCCGGTCGATCCATCAACAACTCTCCCACTAATAACAATTATTGGAGAGTTTGTGTCGCCAGGATCACTGCTGTCCTTTTCACTATCATCTTCATCGTCATCATCGCCAGATTCCCTTTCACCATCATCTTCTACCTCAACATCCTCAACCTCAACCTCTTCAATAAGAACTTCACAATTAATTTCACACACCTCCAAGCCAACTAAGTCATTCCCCTCAAGATCCTTACAACTACCTTTTACGGAAACTTCATCTCCAAAATCAACAATACGAATCACTTCACAATAATCATAAACACTATTAGATCCACACGCAAGATTACACCCCTTCACAATATCATCAACATTAGAATCCCCTCCTTCAATATTGAAAATCACATTTTGCAATCTTTCCCAACCAAAAAAACTCCCAAAAATCAAAAACGTCAAAACAGCAATCCCCAAAACAATCGCAATAATCATCCCAAGCGTCATCCCTTGTCCTCTCTTATTAACCTTACCACCAAAATCAACAATCAAAATATCTTCAGTGTTGTTTTTATTCATCCAATTGTTAACAATCCAAATATTATAAATGATTCCTTAAATCGCATCTGCTAACTAAAAATTACCCCAACTCCAAATCCAATAAAATCCCTCCCCCAATCTTCCCCTCCAAATCCCGTGCAATCTCGTGAAATCCCGTGGCTAAATTTCCCCCTTCCCCCCGACCCTCAACCACCCACCACCGACCCCCGACCCCCCCAACACCTAATACATGCACCCAACCCCAACCTCCGACTCCCGACTCCCCAACACCCAATACAGGCATCCAACCCCAACATTCCAACCAACAATGGCATGCCCCAGCCAAACCAACAAAATAAGTGAGGGTACAAACAAAACCAAGTGTCCATAAGAAATAATGCGCGTT
>DAOWCW010000018.1 GCA_030639395.1 archaeon | reverse complement strand
TGTAACGGCGTAACTTTTGGCATAAAGATTACTCCTTTTATCTTGAAATAATTACAGCATAAGGCTACTCCTTGAGCATGATTTCCGGCACTTGCACAACCAACACCTTTTGTTTTTGTTTTTTCTGACATTGAATTTATAACATTATAGGCTCCTCTTATTTTATAGGAACGAACAAGTTGCTTGTCTTCTCTTTTTAGAAAAACTTTGCAATGATATTTTCTTGAAAGTCTTCTGTTATATTCTAATCGTGTCTCTTTTATTACTCTGGAGAATTGTTCTTTTGCTTCTTCTATGTTTTTTGCGGTTACTTGTTTTGACATATAATCTTAGAATCTTGTTTAGATATTGCCTTTGCTTCGCATTCTATTTCTATTTTTGCACCGAGAGGCAGTGATGCGACTCCTATTGTTGCTCTCGCTGGTTTGTGATTTGTAAAATAGCTACCGTAAATTTCGTTTATTTTTGGAAAGTCTGACATATCTGTTAAATATATTCTAATTTTTAATGTGTTGTTTATGTTTGATCCAGCTTCTTTTAGGATCGCCTCTATATTCTGCATAATTCTTTCCGTCTGCTGTTCTATGTCCTGAGTCTCGTCGAATGTGTTTGTTTCTGGATCGATTGCAATTTGGCCTGACACATAGATAACGTTTGTTTCTTTATCTAGTATTGCTTGGGAATATGGGCCGATTGCCTTTGGAGCTTTATCTGTTGTTATTTGTTTTAGCATTTAATTAAACATATGCTCTGGTTTTTAAGAGTATTGATAGAAAGGTTTAAATTCTGGATATTGATTTCTATTTTATGAAAAAGGCTTGTCGATTTGTTGTTCAGGGAACGGTGCAAGGGGTTTTTTTTAGGCAGTTTGTCAAGGAACATGCTGAGGGTTTGAAGTTGCGTGGGTTTGTTAGGAATTTGGAGAGTGGTGAGGTTGAGGTGATTGTTGAGGGTGATAATGAGGGAATTAAGAGACTTGCTGGTTTTTTGAAGATAGGTCCGGCACATGCACAGATTAGAAATGTGAATGTTGAAGAGAGGAAGTGGAGTGGAGATTTTTCTGAGTTCAAGATTCTTCGGTTTTGATTAAGTAATTTTATAAAGTAATTCTTGTTGTGTTGGGTATGGTAGAATTAAAGGGAAGAGAGAAGCAGATTGTTGAAGAGAGAATTAAGAAGATAGATGAACTTCGGAATAATGGTGTTGATCCGTATCCACAGGATTTTAAAAAGAAAGATTGGTGTAAAGATTTGCAAGATAGATATTCTGACTTGAAAGATGAGGAGGTTTCTGGGGATGTAGTTGTTTCTGCTGGTCGGTTGATGTTGAAGAGAGTCATGGGTCAGATTGCATTTGGAACTATTCAAGATAATGAGGGAAGGATTCAGATTTTAATCCAGAAAAATGAATGTCCTGAGGATGTTTTTAAAGTTTTCAAGAGTTTTGATGTTGGAGATTTCATTGGAATTAAAGGAAAGCCGATGAGAACAAAGAGAGGGGAGCTGTCGATTCTTGCTGGTGAAGTTGTTTTGTTGTCAAAAGCAATTAAGCCTTTGCCTGAGAAATGGCATGGGATTCAGGACAAGGAAGAACGTTATCGAAAGAGGTATTTGGACTTGATTATGAATGAGAGCGTAAGGAATGATTTTGTTGTGAAGTCGAAACTGATTTCTTATTTGAGGAAGTTTTTAGAAAGAGAAGGGTTTATGGAAGTTGAGACTCCTTTGATTCAGGCTGTTTATGGAGGGGCTTCGGCTAAACCTTTTGTGACGCATATTAATGCTTTGAATATGGATGCCTATTTATCTATTTCTCCTGAGCTTTATTTAAAGAGGTTAATTGTTGGTGGATATGAGAGGGTTTTTACTATTTGTAAGAATTTTAGAAATGAGGGAATTGATTACTCTCATAATCCTGAGTTTACTATGTTGGAATATTATATTGCGTATAAGGATTTTGAATATCATATTAAATTTATTGAGAAGTTTTTTAGTGGACTCAGGAAGGAATTGAAACTTGGGGATTCTATTGAATATCGTGGGAATAAGATTTCTTTGAAGACTCCGTTTAAGAGAATTAGTTTTAGGGATTTGTTGATGGATAAAATTGGAATTGATGTTGATGTAGCGAATGATTTTAATAAATTTAAAAATGCTTTGAGGGAAAATGGAATTGATGTTGATGTTTCTGGGTGTAAGCATTATGGGAGTTTGCTTGATGAGGTTTACAAAAGAATTATTAGACCTGGTATTATTCAGCCTACTTTGCTTACCCATTATCCGGTTGAAATGATTGCTCTTGCGAAGAGAAATAAAGATGATTCTTCTAAAATTAATTCGGTGCAATTAATTATAGATGGAGCTGAGATTGTGAAAGCTTATGATGAATTAAATGATCCTATTGACCAAAAGAAAAGGCTTGACGAACAGGTGAAATTGATGGAGAGTGGTGATGATGAGGCTATGCCTATGGATGAAGATTTTATTGATTCTTTGATGTATGGGATGCCTCCGACTGCTGGGTTTGGCATGGGGATTGATAGGTTGACTATGATTTTAACTGGGAAGGATTCTGTTCGTGATGTTATTTTCTTTCCGTTTATGAGACCGGAGAAGATTGGGGTTTCAAAGAAAAAAGAGGATTAGATGGTTTTTATTGAAAATTTATTTGGAATGAGTAGGGAGTTTTTTGGATTTTGGGGATATGTTGTAGTTTTCGTTGCTTTATTTTTGGAAAGTTTTCCGTTTATTGGAGCGTTTGTTCCGGGTGGCTTGATTGCTCTTTTGGCTTGTGGGTTTTTGGCTAAGCTTGGGTATTTTTCTTTGTGGAAGGTTGTGTTGGTTGGGATTGGGGCTTCGGTTTCTGTTGATATTTTTGGATACTGGTTTGGGAGAAGTAGGGCGAAGGGATTTTTTTGTCGGCGTTCTAAGATTTTTTTGGTGAAACGTAAAACGATTGAAAGGGTGATGAGGGTTGTTCATGGACATGTTGGGAAGTCGTTGATTTTTGGCAGGATGAATCCTATTACTCGGTCTATCGCTCCGTTCGTTGTTGGAAATGAAAGGGTGGGTTTTTTGAAGTTTCTTTTTTTTAGTGTTATTGGGAGTTTTTTGTGGATTGTTTGTTTTATGTTTTTAGGATATATTTTGGGAAATAGTTATGAGGTTATTGCTGTTGCTGAGAGGTATATTTTATGGGTCGGGCTTGTTCTGTTGGGTGGATTTTATGTTTATTGGCTAGGGAATTTATTTAAAGAGTATTTTGGTAAAAAGAATGGGGTGAAAAATGAGTTTGATTGTAAAAAGTAAGATTAGAAAATATTTAGATGGACTTAATCTTGGTGAAGATTTGGCTGTTGAGTTGGAGAAGAAGGTTGAGGAGATTTTGAAGAAGGCTAGTGAGAGAGCGAGAGGAAATTTTAGGCGAACTGTTTATGCGAGAGATATTTGACTTCGCTGGTTGGTGAAGTTAAGATGTCCTGTAAGTGATTTAAACTAATATTAATCTAAAACTCTATTCATCATATTGTGCCAATTTTTTTGTTGTTCTGGGGTTAATGATTTTTTGAAAATGTAATGATTGCAATCTGGACAAAGATATATTGCTCCTGATGCGCTAGACATTCCTTGATACTCTGCATTTGGATGTCCATTTAAACTGCATTCTGATTCTGGTTGTTTTTTACTGAATACCTCTGATAATCTTTTTTCTAACTCTTTATTTCTTTTAAATATAGGATTGTTTTTCACTGATATCATGTTCATTTTTACAACCTTATGTATAAATACCTTGTGGGTTTGGATTTAGTATAGTTTGCCTAAACTTTATAAAGAATATTTTCTTATTGTGTCTATGAAAAAAGGTGTTAGTTTTGGTAGTGTATTTGGGGATTCTTGGAATATATTTTTTGCGAAATTTGGACTGCTTGCATTGTTGGGAGTATTGTTTAGTTTTTTACCTAGTGTTGTTTTTGAGATTTGCAATAGAGATCGTGCTAGTTATTTAATTGAGGGGGTCACTCCTTTGTTTGGGGATATTTTAAAAGAGCTTGTCAGTCTTTCTCCTTGGATTTTTGGCTTGTGGATTTTTTCTACTTTTTTTACTGTTAGTATAATTTATGTTTTGAATGCTGGAACGAAAAAGAAGGCTGTTGATTTTAATGCTGCCTTGAAGGGTGGTTGGAGTTTTTATGGAAAGGGTTTGCTTCTTGGGTTTTTATTGCTAGTTTTTTTGGTTCCACTTTATTTATTGTTAATAATTCCTGGTATAATCTTTCAAGTATATTGGATGTTTGTGTTTTATATTTTGGTTGCTGAGAAGCGTTCGGTTATAGGTTCTATGAAAAGGAGTTATAATATTATTAAAGGTAAATGGTGGAAGGTTTTTGGATACATGATTCTTTTTTATATTATTGTTGGCATGGTTGGTTCGGTAGCTGGAGAGATTTTTGGTATTCTTGGACCGATTGGCTTTTTTTTCCATGCGATTATTGCGACTTTGATTAGTATTTTTTCTTTGATTTTTGTTAATACTTTTTATTTAAAATTGAAAAAAGCTTAGGCTTCAGAAAATGTATTTGTTTTGTTAATTCGCACGAATTGTAAAAGGGTTTATAATTGTTGGAATATTTATTGTATAATGGAATTGAAGAGTGTGAATAGGGAGAAGAAGTTGAGGAGGAAGGATTTTCTTGAGGAGATTAGGAGGGCATCGAATGAGGAGTATGTGACCGAATGGGATAGTGAAGGGAAGATTGGTGAGCAGAAGAAGAAGTCGAATGTTGACCGTGGATCTAGAAGTAAGGCGAGTGGTGGGGCTCTTGAATTAAAGGTGCGAAAGGATTAGGCTCCCTTTTAGAAAAAGGTTCCCTGGAATCAAAACTTAGTTAGCGAAACTAGCGTTTCGTATTTAATGCAAATAAACTTTTCTTCACGGTTCCGCCCTCTCCCTTTGGGCCGGGCACCTGAACCTAAAAAATTTATTTGCGGACTTGGCAACCCTTGCTTCATAAAGATTTATAATTCCTAAGACATTTTATTAAACATGAAAATTAAATGCCCTGAAAAGGAGGTTGAATATAGGGCGAGTGTTGGGGATGATGGCAAGGTCGTTTTGAAGAGGAAGGATAAGATATTGAGGGGTTCTAAGAGTAGGGCGAGTGGCGGGGCTTTTGAGTTGAGGGTGCGGAAGGATTTGGAGGAGAAGGGTTGGGTTGTTGATAAATGGTCTAATAATGTTGCCCCGTTGGATAGCAAACATCAAACGGGGCGGGCAGATAGCCCTGAAGGTGAAATAGAGAAGGGTGATCAAGTTAAACTAGGGAAGATTGTTCCTTGTAGGCGCGTGTTTAAGAGATTTGGTGCTGGAAAGGGAGTGATGACGATTGGAACTGGGTTTCCTGATTTTGTTGCTTTTGAAAAGAGGGGAGATTTATTTAAGGTGATTGGGGTTGAGGTTAAGATGAATGGGACGCTGTCTAAGGAGGAGAAGTTGAAGTGTGGTTGGTTGTTGGAGCGTGAGGTTTTTTCGGAGATTTTGGTTGCGAGTAAGGTGAAAGTTAAGAATCGGGTGCGAGTTGAGTATGTTGATGTGCGAGATATATTAAAACGAATGCACGACTGAAATGGTAGGTTTAGGCTCAATGTTGTGTTCTTAGTTTGTTTATGGATTTGATTTATTTTTTTATGCTTTCTGTGTATTTCCATAGTTTTTTAAATTAAAATTGGCTATGTAATTTATGGCAAATGATTTATTAGTTCGGCTTTTGGATATTTGGATTGCTAAGGAAAAGATGCCAGATGAATTGTCTATTGAATATGGGAGAAGCGGTGAAGAGGGAGATGACCCTATTATTTATTTTCGTTGGTTTGATACAAATAAAGAGAGGGAGTTTGGGTATAGTGAGGCGAGACATAGTGAGGTTTGGGATAGATTTAATGGTTTTTGGAATTCTTCTGAGGGTGTTCGATTGAGTGAAGCTAGAGTTTTGAGAGAGAAACTTTGTCATTGATTAAATTTCTTATAGCATCTGCCAACTTATCTTTATGGATTTTTATTTGCTCAGTTGTATCTCTATCTCGGATTGTGACTATGCCTGACTTTAGTGTATCGTGATCTATTGTGATGCAATAAGGGGTTCCGATTTCGTCGGCTCTTGCATAACGTTTACCGATGCTTCCGGATTTGTCGAAGGAGGATGTTATGTCATTTTCTATTAGGTCGTTGTGGATTTGTCTTGCTGTGGTTTGGAATTCTGGCTTGTTTACGAGTGGAAAGACTGAGGCTTTGATTGGGGAAAGTTTTTTTGGGAGTTTTAATATATTGTTTTTTCTTTCTTTTTCATAATGGAGATGTTGCTCAAGTAGCATATAAAAATGTCTCCAGTGTCCGAAGCTTAATTCTAAAACGTGAGGAATAAATTTCTCTTTTGTTTCTTCATCTAGAACAGTTAATTTTGTTTTGGAAACTTTCTCGTGTCCTCTGAGATCGTGATCTGTTCTATAATGGACTCCTCCGATTTCTATCCAGTCGTTTAATTCTTCTGAAAAAAATTCTATGTCAAAATGGTTTTTGTTATAGAATGCTTTTTCTTTGTCATTGAGCTCGTAGAATCTGAATTTTTCTTTTGGAATGTTTAGTGTATTTAGGATATATTCTTGAACTTTTGTCATGTAGTAAATATAGAATTTTGGCAGACCGTATTTGGATAGCTCTTGTGGGGAGATTTTTTTGATTGGCTTGTCTCTTTCATTTTGTAGCATTACTATTAATTTTTCATTTTTAATATCAGAGAAGTTTGCGACGTCGGATATTTTTTCATTGTTAATGTTTTTCGGGTTGAAGAATATTTGTAGCTCTGCTTGTTCGAACTCTCTACATCTGATTAGGGAATTTTTTGGGGAGATTTCGTTTCGGAATGCTTTGCCAATTACAGCTAAACCTAAGGGTAATTTTTTTCTTAGGAGTTCGTGTTGAGTTTTAAAATTAAGAAATGGTGTCTGTGCAGTTTCTGGTCTAAGATAAACTGTCTGTCCGCCTTTTGGTCCGAATGTGATTGGAAACATCATATTAAATGTTGAAACTTTTTCAAATTTGTTTCCGCATTTTGAACAGTTTAGATTATTTTCATTTAAGATTTTTAGGAGCTCTTCGTTTGTTGCTGATTCTTCTCTTTGATTTAATTTCTCTTCGATTATTTTATCTGCTCTTTCTGTTGTTCCACATTTGAAACATTCTGCTAATGGATCATTGAAATTATCTAAGTGTCCTGATGCTTCGAATACTGATTTTGGCATGATTATGGAACCTTCGACTTCATAGAAGTTGTCGTCTAATGTTAAGAAGAAATTTCTCCAGACTTTTTCTAGATGGTTTTTCATTAGTTTTCCGATGTGTCCAAATTCCCATGTTCCTGCTAGTCCTCCGTAGATTTCGCTTGCTGGATAGACGAAGCCTTTTCTTTTCATAAATGCTGATAAATCTTCTTTTTGTGTTGTCATAATTTGGTTAAGAGAGTTTGTTTTTAAAAGTTTTAGGTTGTGGCGTGTGTGGTTAATTTTATAAGTTTTGAATATTGTTGTTTGTAATGTTGAAAATTATGATTTTGGTTTTGATGATTGGTTTTGTTTCTGGATTGGAAGTTGATTTTGATTGTCCGGATGAAATTTTTGTCGATGAGGAATTTGAGTGTGAGGTTGAGGTTGATGATGGTGATGGGGTTTATGATTTGAAGGTTGATTTGGAAGGAGAGAGAAATTCGGCTTTAGAGATTTGGGATGGTGATGCTTGGAAGAGTGGCTATTATTATTTGATTGGGTTTATTGAGGATAAGGTAGATGTTAGGTTGAGGGTTTCGGAGGCTGGGAAGTATGATAGTGTTTTGAAATTGAGGCAGGATGGGAATGTGAAGGGTTTTAATATTGAGATTGATGTTGATGAAGCTAGGGAATCCCCGTTGGACACTAATGATCAAGCGGGGCAGGTTGTGGAGGAAGGGGAAACTTTAGCCACGGATTACGCTGATGAGGATGGGGTTATTGCTTTGGGGAATATGGAGCCTGTTGTTATTTCGCTGAATGGCGATGTTGCTTCGGGTGCTGAGGAAGGGTGGGATTATGTTTCTAAAGATGGACGGATTGTTGATTGGTTGCCCTATGGATTTTGTTTGTTTTTGATTTTTTTGGTTGGGATTATGATGTGGGAGCGCTCTGCTTAATCACAAAGGCTTTGCCTTTGTGGAAGGGCTCATATAGCTTTGCTAAATGGAAAGATTCAATTCGTTTTGCGAATTGGAGAAGTTCACAAAAGCTTTTCTTTTGTGGAGAAGTTCATTGTTTTGCAATGGGGGCTTGGTGAGTTTGCTTCCATAAAAAATTACATCATCTTCGACGCTGCATTTCTTGTGGAAGATTGATTTTGACTTGATTTATTGTATTTTAACAGCTAGAAAGGTTTTAAAGTGGGGCTTATTGGTTGCTTCATGGTAAGGGCTATTATGATTGTTGAGATGGCGGGTCGGCCTGCTGCGCATTTGACGGAAAGTTTGGAGAAGCATGTTTCTATTTTGCTATTTTCCATAAAGATTCATAAATTTTCTTAAACGACTCTACTATTCTTGGATGCTTCATTACTAAGCTTAAGGGAGGGTTGTCAAGTGCCTGAATTAATACCCTATCTGGATATATTCCCATGCCAACTTTACTAATTTCTGGCATAAATTTCATCTCGGTATCTTTATAATTTTGTTTTTTGTCTGTCGGTTCAGATAAAATAATTTTCAGTTTTATATTTTTCTTTAGTCTTGCTTTATGAAATTTATTAATAAAATCTATTTTTGGGAACTGAATCCCAATTCCATAAATACAAGATTTTTTAGGCGCATGTTCAAGACCTTTCATTATTGCATTTTCCATTCCTTTCCAGCCTTCTTGAAGCTCAAAACTAATTTTTTCTTTTGAACTTTCTTTAAGTTTCTCTAATTCTGGAAGAAGATTTTTAACTATTTCTTTTTCTTCTTGAAGTTCTTTTTCTTTTCCTTTAATATATTTTATTAAAAATATTGGATCATTTGCGTTATAATAAGTTACGTTGTTTTTTAGAAAAGAACTTACTAGCCCTTTTTTTGTTAATTTTCCTGTTATTTCGTAAACTTTTGAAGATGAGACGTCTGCTTTGCTGGAGAGGGGACTTTTTGATTGGCTTCCGTATTTTATTAGAGCGAGATATACTTTTATTTCTCCGGGAGTTAATCCTATTTTTGAAAGTTGTGTAATGTCCATTTCTTTATGTGTGATTTATACTTTTTAATGTTTTCTATTTAAGCCCCTCAGGGGGGACACTATATTTAAGAATCTAAAACCTTATATTAATGTTATGAAAAGTAAGCTTGAGCTAGCTATGGCGGGATGGGTATTGTTTTCTGGAGGCATGTTAGTTGGTAACTGTTTGGATAAAATATCTTATTCAGTTCCTCCACCTGTTAAATTGAGAGTACCTTATGAGGAAGGTGGTCTTCCACTCCCTTTTGCTAAATATGTTCTAGGATATGGAGAATATCCAACGAGAGTGGAATCCCATTCTATTGGTCCAATGTTTTATAATGCACAGGTGAGAGCCCCGACAGAGAAGGAGAGTAATTGGTATAAAGAACACTACAAATTCTTGCAAGACAGTGAGGATTAATGAAATTATAAAATTTGGATTAGGAAAGGTTTTAAAGCTGGGGTGTTTTTGCTGTGAAATGGTAAGAGCAATTATGATTGTTGAGATGGCGGGTCGTCCGGCGACACATTTAACAGAAAGTTTGGAGAAGCATGTTAATATTTTGCGTGAGGTTAGTGACATGGAAGTTCATGAAATTAAAGTTAGTGAGCCGCGTGTTGTTGCGCGAGAAGACAAATCTTCGGAGGTCGGAGGTCGGAGGTCGGAGGTCGGAAATGAAGAAGATATGTTTACGGCTTTTGCGGAATGTGATTTTGAGATTCCTAGTTTTGCCAGATTGAGCGAGACGATGTTTGATTTTATGCCGAGTTCGATTGAGGTCATTGAGCCCAATAAAGTTAGTTTAGATAGTATTGAGGCCACTGATTTGTTGAATAATATTTCTGGTCGAATGCATCGGTATGATGAGATTGCGAAGATTGCGGGGGAGAGGTTGAGGTTGATGGATGCGCAGTTGAAGGCTATGCAAACGGCTTTGATTGAACGTGACGAGATGATTGCGAAATTGTCTGGTGGGAAGAAGGGTGAGAAGAAGAAGGGTTCTGATGGGAAAAAATAAGATGCTTGCTAAAGATTTCAAACTTGAACATGTTGAAAAAATATTTGAACTGTATGAAGAATGTGTTGGGCCATCAAATATCAAAATATCAATTAGCCCAGGAATGGTTCTTGATGATATTAAAAAGAATCATTTAGCTAATTATCGTGTTGGTTCAAGATGGGACATGAACTCTAAATTATCGTTTAATGCAGATTGGCCTTCTGAAGAAATTGCTCCTGGTTTTAATCCAAATTTTGATCCAGGGGATAGAGAGTCAGAAGAACACGATGAAGCTGTGGGGGCGGGAAAACTCTTTAAGGAAAAGTCTCTTGAGTATCTGTCAGGTCAAGATTAACTCTTAGAAATATTCCCGGTTGTCCTCTGAGATTTATCCCCAGCTAAACGTTTTTCGAATTTCTTCGTAGTGGTCTGAAGCACGTCTTTCGGGGCCGGGGGTGCAAGTTGTTTTTGTTTCTTGTAAAAATAATATCCAGTATAACCCAATCCTGCAAGTATTACTATTCCTATTAACCAGCCGAATCCCCCTGACTCAGAATCTTCGGGTTCTAGCGCTACGCATGAAGTTAGACAACAATATTCGGCATTTTTTGTAAATGTAGCTGTTCCGTTACATAAAAATCCCGATTCGCAAACTTGTCCTGAAATTTCTTGGCATGTTTCTTCTTTGACTTGGAAAGCTTCTGGCGCTGTTCCTTGCGGGAGAACGAAGATACTTAGTGGGATTTCTAAAATATTTTTGGTTTCATTTTGTATGTACGATACATTGATTGTTCCTTGAAAATGTCCTGATATTTTTGCGTTTAATTCTAGTGTTATATTTTGTATTCCTCTTGGTAGCATGTTTTCTAAGTCTTCTATTTTTATGAAGTCTAAATTTGTTGTTGTTGTTAATTCTGTTATATTATTGTTTCCGAAGTTGAAAAGTTCAATTGTTTTTTTTGATTTTGTGTCGGTGAATATTTCAGCTAGGAGGAGATCTGGATTTTGTCGAAGGTCGGCTTTTATTGCTGGGGAGATGAAAGTTGTGTTTTCTGTTGCTGCTAGATAAACTGTTGGTATCAGGAAATCTTTGTATGTTGATATTTTTGCTAGAGAGAAAGTTTCTATTGGTGTGAATTCTAGTTCATGGGTTGCGAGAGATGGAATTGATATTTCCTCTTCGTTGAAAGTTAGATTTAGGGCTTCGGTTCCCAT
>DAOWCW010000066.1 GCA_030639395.1 archaeon | reverse complement strand
CAAAAAACGGGTTTATCCTCATTTGCTTCGGCATTCTTATGCCACACATTTGTTGGAGGCTGGTACCGATTTGAGAGTGATTCAGAAGTTGCTTGGGCATTCGAGTATTAGGACCACGCAGATTTATACTCAGATTTCACAGGCTTCAATAAAGAATATAAAGTCTCCTTTGGATAATTTATAATGAAGAGTGTGAGAAGGATTTGGAATTTTTTGCAGGAGGATAGTTGGCCATCGTTTGCAGTGACGCTTATCTTGGCTTTTGTAGTAATTAAGTTTGTATTTTTTCCTGGGCTTTCTTTTTTGACTGGAACGAGCTTGCCTTTAGTTATTGTTGAATCGTGTAGTATGTATCATCATGAGGACGGATTTGCGCAGAGCTTTGAGAGTTCGGTTTATGATGATTATGGTTTGGGATTGGAGGATACTGCGAATTGGGATTTTCAGAATGGGTTTAGTAAAGGGGATGTTATTTTTGTTGTTGGGGCTGATGATATTGATGTTGGGGATGTGATTATTTTTAATGCTGGTGCAAGGTATCCTTTGATTCATCGAGTTATTGAGTCCCCAGGGGATGATTCTTCCCCAATTCGGGATGACCCTACTGGCCCCGGTGAGCCCGATGGAGAGAGTTACGCGACGAAGGGGGATAATTATAGGACGAATTCTCTTCAGTTAGATAGTGAAAAAAGTATTTCGGAGGATCAGTTGGTGGGGAAGGCTTTATTTAGGATTCCTGCGATTGGATGGGCTAAGTTGATTTTTTTTGAGGCTGGGCGGTCTAGTCGGGATAGGGGAATGTGTTGGTAACTCTGCAATGGTAACATTTATAAATATTGAATATTCACATGTTTTATGACTAACTGTGAACAACTTGCTGATGAATACATGGATAAATTTCCTAGAATTTCTAGGGAAGATCATATGATGATTATTAATGGGGCTTTAACAGGAGATCGTCCTGCAATGTCTGAAGAAGGGTTTAAGAGTTGGTACAATGATGTGGGACAAACATTGGCTTCATATCCGGCCGCAATGACTACTATTAGAAGAAACCCTCATTTTATCATGCACAGAGAAACTATGGTTTTAGGTGGAGATTGGCTGGGTACTTCAATTCTTGATAGGGTTAAAAAACCTGAATTGTAAGTAATTGAGTCGGTAATTTTTTAAAGTTTGAATTATAGGTTTTCATGTATGGAATTTTGTCCGAAGTGTGGAGCGATTTTGATGATGAAGACGAAGCGGGTTGGTTGTCCGAAGTGTGACTATGTTGCGAAGGGGAAAATTGATATGGAGATAAAGGAGAAGGTTGATATTGTTGATTCTGGTGTTAGGGTTGCTTGTGGGAATGAGGATGGTATTAATCCTGTGACTGATTGGGATTGTCATGCTTGTGGGTCGAAGAAGGCGGAGTTTTGGATTAGGCAGATGAGGAGTGGGGATGAACCGGAGTCGAAATTTTATAAGTGTGTTAAGTGTGGGAAGACTGTTCGGGTGGATGATTAGGCCTCTTTTTAGAAAAAAGACCCCTGGGAGAAAAACTTATTTAGCGATTCTTTTAAATCACATTTTCTAATAAAAAATGAGATTTAAAATATCGTATTTAATGCAAATTAAAATTTCTTTACGGTTCCGTCCAGAGGACTCCTGAACCTAAAATTTTAATTTGCGGACTTGTTCTGCTTTTGTTATTTTGCTGGAGAGTATTATCTGAATCTTATTTGTGTTTTGGTTAGTTAATTTTTTATCGCTCTATGTAAATATAATTACTTCTTCCATAAGTAGCCGCATAATCTACGGATTTATCATTCTCATAAATCTCAACAGACAAATTGGCTAATACATCAACATCTTTAATCCAAACTGAATTAAGACTATAAGCTTGAATATTGTGAACACTCTGAACTTGGGCGTAGCCCCCATTTTCCCCTTTCCAAATTGATATAATTTTATTATCATAATCCACCTGCCCATCATACCCTCCCGAATGAGTTACAATTATTTTATAATCAATTAATTCCGAATCTTCTTGCTGTTGTGAAAAATCTTTAATTTCTTCAATTGGCTCTGGGGCAGAAGTTATTTTAAAAACTAAGAATCCAATAACAACGATTAATAGAACAATAATCAAATATAACCATCCCTTATCATTAATATTGATCATTAATCTTTGATACAATTAAACTATAAAAGGATTTGGTGTCATCATAATTTCTAACTGAGAAGAAAAACTAAAGAATGGCCTCGGGGGGATTTGAACCCCCGACACCTAGATTAAGAGTCTAGTGCTCTAACCAGGCTGAGCTACGAAGCCATAAATGTTATTGAGAAATTTGATTTAAAAAAGTATCTAAGCTACTAGTTCTCGTATTGCTGCGATGTGTTCTGCTACTTGGGAACCTTTTTTTGTTAGCTTAATTATTTTGATTCTTCCTTTTTTTTCGAAACTTACGAGTCCGAATTCTTCTAGTGTTTGGAGAATTTTTACGGCGTGAGAATATGTGCAATCTACTTCTTTTGCTAGTTGTGAACCGTATTTTGCTCTGGATACTTTACCTAGGGCTATTAGCATCATTGCTGGTTTTCTTCTGAAGAATAGGTCAAAGTTTTCTGCCATTGTAATTGTTTGGAAGTATATGTTCCAATGTATATATTAGAGTGAGATTTGCTTATAAGTTTTTCTGCTGTATTTCGTCCATGAGCAGTGGGGACAGAATTTGGATTTGGTGACAGGTAATTTGTCAGTGGTTACGGAAAAGTTTAAGTAATTGGTTGTGGGTATCTTTTTTATGATAGATATTAAGTTGGTTCGGGAGAATGTGGAT
>DAOWCW010000043.1 GCA_030639395.1 archaeon | reverse complement strand
TTGGAGAAGAAGATTACTGATATGGGGACGCCAAGTGGCTTCGAGCCACAGGTATTAGGTGGTAGGTCGCTATCGCTTGTTGGCGGTAGGTCTAGTATTGCGCGGTTTTTCCGCGCGACTTGGAGGAAGAGAAGATGGCAATATTAACAATGAATCGGAAGGAACTCGAGAAGCGAGTTGGTAAGATTGGTGCTGAGTTGGAGAAGAAGATTACTGATATGGGGACGCCGATTGAGGAGGTGACTGCTAATGAGGTTTCGGTTGAAGTTTTTCCCAATAGACCGGATTTGTTGTCGCTTGGAAATTTTGCGAGGGCTGTGAATCAATTTAATGGACGTGGTAAGATTGCTCGGTTTAAGGTTAATCCTCCTTTGACACATAATAGTGTACCCTCTAGATTGGGAACTAAAGTTCCATCCTCATCGGGCAAAGATTTTGAGGTAATTATAGAAAAGTCGGTTAAGTCGGTTCGGCCGCATTGTGTTTGTGCGATTGTGAAGGGGTTGAAGTTTGATGATGCTGCACGTAATAGTGTACCCTCTAAATTGGGAACTGCGCCAAATATACATTTGGAAGGCAAAGTTCCGTCTTCATCGGGCAAAATTAAGGACATTGTTGATTTGCAGGAGAAGTTGCATAATTCGATTGGAAGGAAAAGGAGAAAGGTTGCTATTGGGATTTATCCGCTTGATAAGATTAGTTTTCCAATTCGTTTTGCTGGGCGGAAGAATGAGGAAGTGGAATTTTTACCTTTGGAGGCAAAGAAGTCCATGAATGCTCGACAGATTTTGAGGGGGCATCCAGCTGGGCGTGAATATGCACATTTGCTTGAGGATAGTGATGTTTTTCCTGTTTTTGTTGATGCGGATAATGAAATCTTGAGTATGCCACCAATTATTAATTCAGAACGAACTGGGCGGATTAATGAAAAAACTAGAGATATTTTTATTGAGTGCTCGGGGCACAACTTGGTTTATTTGAAGAAATGTTTGAATATTATTGTGGCGAGTCTTTCTGAGATGAATGGAAAAATTTATGCTGTGAATGTTAAGGACGCTCGTGATGGGAATTTTGTTTCGCCGGATATGAGCTGTGAGGAACTGGAGTTTAGAATTGAAGACATTGAGAAGACGCTTGGGATTTCGTTGAAGGAGAAAGCGGTTAAAGTGTTTCTATCAAGAATGGGAATAGGTAGCCGAGGAGTCAAGAGTCAGGAGTCAGGAGTCAGAAAGATGGTGGCGGAGATTCCTGCTTATAGAACTGATATTTTGCATTGGATTGATTTGGCTGAGGAGGTCGCAATTGCTTATGGCTATGATAATTTTGTGCCTGAAATTCCGGCGATTTCTACTATTGCTGAAGAGGATGCTGGGGACAGGGCGAAGAGGGTTATTGGAAATGTTTTAGCTGGGCTTGGGATGTTGGAGTGTTCTAGTTTTCATTTGGTGACGAAGAAGAATGTGAAGAAAATGCATTATAGTTTTAATGATTTTATTGAGGTTGAGGCTTCGAAGACGGAGCGGGATGTTTTAAGGGTAGATTTGATGACGAATATGTTGCAGATTTTGTCGGAGAATTCGGATGCCGCTTATCCGCAACGCATTTTTGAAATGGGAACGGTATTTCAAAAATTCGAGGTTACAGGTGACAGGCTGCAGGTGACAGGTGGAAGAAAGGGGCGGGGTGCAGGGGAAGATTTGGAAAGTGAGACTGGGGTTGTTGAGAAAGAGAGGTTGGCGATTGCTATGATTGACGAGAAAATGGGGTTTACGGAGATGAAGCAGGTTTTGGATTATTTGTTTAAGATGTTGGGTGTTAAATATGAAGTTGAAGATGTCGAGGACAGTAATTATATTGTTGGGAGATGTGGGAGTATTTTGGTTGATGGTATTGAGGTTGGAAGGATTGGGGAAGTTGCTCCGAGAGTTTTGAGGAATTGGAAGATTAGGATGCCAGTTGTTGGTGTTGAGCTTTCGCTTTGTAGGATATTGGAAGCTAAGAGTTAGCTTCAATAGCTTCTTTTATTTGTTTGGATTTTTCTAAATAGTTGTTTTCTCTTCCTGTTGCTATTCGAACTAGTCCTGTTGGAATGTTTAGTGATTGTAGTATATCCATGTCAACTAATCCTGCATATGGTAAAATTAATGTTTTTCGTTCGGCTAAACTTACTCTATGCTCTGCTATTTTAGGATTGTCTATGATATATTGTGAAAAACCTCTTGCTTTTCTGTAAGCTGATCTGTCGTTTTCGCCGAATTCAAAGGACAGCACTCCTCCGGCATAGCCTTCTCTAGTTTGTCCTGCGAGGTCATTATAGTTTACTTTTATATCACTAATTTCTTTTAGTTTTTTACTTAATATTCTTGCATTTTGTGAGTGCTTCTGGATTCTTTGTCCAACTGCTGGCGCTCTTTTTGCAAATTCATAAGCATCTCTTATGGACATTATTGATCCGCCATGTCTTCTTATCTCCTGTATTGCGTTTTCCCATTCCTTTGGCATTATAACTGCTCCTCCTGTCATGTCTCCTTGTCCGCTGAAGTATTTAGTTAGACTATGAATAACAATGTCGGCGCCTGCTCTGAAGGGTTCAAATAGATAGGGTGTCAAGAAAGTGTTGTCGACGACCAAGGGAACGCTGTAATGATTGGCGATGCGCGCAATTTCTCTTGTATTAGTATAGGCGATTGTCGGGTTTGTTACTGGCTCCATGACAACTCCTAAAACTTTGTTTCCTTTATTGCGACTTTCTTTTATCGCTTTTTCTAATTCGAAAAGTTTGTTTAAATCTATCTCTATTCCAGGTTTTGTTCCGGTCATATTTTTTCCGCCACCTCTGTCTGCTAAGATATTTTTTGTTGAAGGATATATTGTGTTTCCGTGGATAAAGACTCCGTCCTCTCCTAGAGATAGTGCTTCTAATGTAGATTTTATAGCAGACATTCCGCTGGGGAATACTTTGCATGAAAAATATTCTGGATGAGACAATCTTCCAACTTCAATTCCTTTTAATATTTCTTCTAGTTGCGTAAAATTGGGATGATTTGTTCTTGCATAATAATACCCGTTTTTCTTGCCCGAAATAATATCTTGAACAAAGTCTAACTCAGGTATTTCTGGGTTTAATTCATTTGAGTTGGAAGGAGCTGGTAGATTGTCTAGAGTTGATTGCCAAGCGCCTATGTTGGAATAATATTCTTCGTTGCTTGTGATTTCTTTTCTTTTGCTGGTCCATGCTTGATATTGTTCTTGTTTCATTTTTTAGGCCTCCTGAAAATGCTTGAAAATATGTTCTTTTTATTTTTGAATACGTATATCGGTATTCGATATGTTGTTCCAATTGTTCCGACAGCTTTTCTATCTTTCAAATCAAAATACTTGCTAATTTGTTTTAAGAATTCTTTTTCAGAGCCTAATATTGTGATGAGGTCTTTCCCGTAGGTTGTCATATTTGAATAGAATGCATATTCTTCTTTGGTTAGGTGTTTTTTTATTTGCTTGTCATATTTGCCTATGTTTATCCAGGCTAGTGCCTTTTCTTTGTGGCTATAATTTTCTTTTGCGTAATCTGTACTGAGTCCTAGTTCGAGTATCATTTCCATTACGGAATTGTTGTTGCGCCTGAATTCTTGGATGACTTCATTGCAGGTTCTTGTTTCGGCTGGATAGTTGAATACGGGATGTCTTGGAATGAAGCATCCGTCTTTCTTCATGACATAACTTAGACTTTTGAAGAAATCGTCCCATAAATTATAAGGGAGATTGTTTACTGCTAAATCTCCTAGGGCTATATCAAACGAATCTTTTTCTAAGAATTTGTGTAATTTGAGCCAGTCTCCTACCATGAAGATATTGCTTGGATTATCCTTGTGTTCCATGACATTCGTTAGGGCTAATAATAATCTTGGGCTTATGTCTACAGTTGTTGTTTCGAACCCCATACCTAGAGATAAATCTCTTATTTCTGGAGTGGCACCTAAGATTAAGGTTTTTATTTTCTTCTTATTGCCTCTAGCAATTTCAATAAATCTTTTTTCTACTTCCAAAGTTTTTTCATCTGGGCCCGAACTAGATTTACCTCTCTTTGCTCTTGACTTTACATTTTCCTTGGCCCCCCAAGATTTCATGCCTTTTTTTGTATGTTTTTCCATTTTGTAACTACTCTATAATTAATTTGTATTATATTTTTTTAAATATATGTCGGGGATTTTTCCACAACATTTATAAGATCATCTTGTTATCTTTTATTTATGGACACCTTTCAGCTTGAGAAGATTGGATTGAAAAAAAAGGAGGCTGGTGTTTATGTTGCTCTACTGAAGAGGGGAGAGAGTCTTGCTAATCAGTTAGCAAAAGAGACAAAGATTTTGAGGACTTCGATTTACGATTATCTTGATGTTCTTCTGGATAGAGGGTTCGCGTCGTATGTTGTGAAGTCGGGAAAGAAGTATTTTCAGGCGGTTGACCCTAGGAAGATTCTTGATAAGTTTGAAGAGCAGAAGGAGAGAGAAAGATTGGCGTTGAGGGAGATTGTTCCGAAGTTGTCTGATTTGCAGAATATGGGGAAAAGAAATGTTGGTGTCGAGGTTTTTGAGGGGAAGGAGGGAATTAAGACAGTGCTGTTTAGGGTATTGAGAGATAATCCTAAAGAAGCTTTGGTTTATGGTTCATCTGGAGTTGCGCACAAACTTTTGCCTTTTTTTATGGAGCATTTTCATAAGCAGAGAGTTAAGCAAAAGATTAAATTTAAAATCATGTACAATAAGGTTCCTGAGGCAAAAGAGAGAGTTAAAGAGGGTCCCTCTTTGAAACATTCGGAAGTGAAGTTTTTACCGATTGAAGAAACTTCATTAACTGGAAATTTGATTTATGATAATAATGTTATGATTTTTATTTTGAATCCTGAGGTGCCCCTGGTTATTTGTATTGAGAGTGCTGAGATTACGAAGAGCTACAGGAATAATTTTGAGATTTTGTGGAAGGTTGCGAAGAAGTGATTTTGTTTGGATAGTTATTTAAAGTTTTAATACGGTTTGTTTTTATGAAGAAAGGTGTTTTGCGAAATGTTTTGATTGGGGTAGGTATTATTTTTGGGTTGGCTTTAATTTTGGGAATGGGTGTTCTTTTCGTTTTTGGAGATAGGGTGAGTGATGTTGCTTGGGATAAGGATGATGAGGATGTGGTTTCGAGTGTAGCGGAAGTTCGGCTTGAGATTGAGGGTGGTGCAGTTGAGGATTTAGGCGGTGATTCTGATGGAGATGGCGGAGGAAGTTCTGGTGATGTTGGATTTGTTTGTAGTGAGTGGCAGCCGGTTCAATATTCGCTTGGAAATTTTTTTGAGAATATTGAGTGTTTGGTTTATGGTGTTGATGGATGCGAGAGAGTGAGGGCAGTTTGTGGTAGTGAGCTTTTTAATTTGGATTATGATCTTGGTGGAGTTTTTGAGATTCGGCATTCTTTGTTTTCTGGAGATGATGAGATTGAATTTGAGATTATTGAGGAAAATGTTGGGACTCGGGAGCGAGCTGTTTTGCGAACTGAGATTATGTTGGATGGGTTGTTTGATGTTGGGAGTTTGGAATGTGTTGTTAATACGGAGCGGGTGCCACAATTATGCGTGGCATCGTGATTGATTTTTGGTTGGTTGGTAAAATTTAATTTTGTTGGAAACGGTGCTGTTTTGGCGAGATATTAGTTGGAATGTGGAGGATATCTAATGCTATACTATATAAATAGAAAGTTATTGTTAGTGGCATGGGAAATGGAGATGAAGACAGAAAAGAAGTAAGGGATAAGTTGGTGGGGATTATAGAAAATATTGACGACGAAATAAGTCTTGAGGATTTAAATGACGACAAAATGTTAAAGGATCAGTTGGATTTGGATTCTATGGATGCTTTAGATATAATTATGGAAGTAAGAAAAGAATATGGTATTAATATACCCGAGACGGATTATCCGTTTTTTGGAACAATGAATAGTTCTATTGATTATATTTTAAAAAGGACTCAACCGAAGTAGCTTCTTTCTTTTGAGATGTCACCGTTTTCGAAATTTGTTTCAAAGGATTCGAATAGTGCGTAAATTTTGGTTTTCATTTCTTGCCAGATTTTGAAAGTTTTGTTTATAAATTTTATTTCGTTTTTTTCGGAGTAGATTGTGTCGAGCTTCATTATCTCGATTTGTGTTTTTGATAAAACTTTGTAGAATTCTTGGATTTGTTCTTTTTCATCTTCTGATATGTTTTTTAGAATTTTGAATACGAACATTGGTGAGCCACCTGGATTGGTTAATGTTTCGAAGAGGTGGATGTATGCTATGATTTTTTCGTTGATTGTTTTTCGGATTTCTCGCGCCAGAAATATTGTTTCTTTGTCTGCGATTTTTTCGATGTCGAAATCTTGAATTAGTATTTCGAAGTCTGGGAGGGTGTGGTCTTTTTTTAGTTCAGCGTATTCTACTTCGAAATCGAATTGCTCAGGTTCTTGCTCTGGTTTCATAAGTTGATTGTGATGATAGCATTTATAAATTTAAGGGATGAGGGGATATTGTGCCTGGTTAGCTCAGTTGATAGAGCGTCGCATTGGTATGGCTTTATGCTCCAAAGATGCGGAGGTCGCGGGTTTGATCCCCGTGCCAGGCTTTTCTGAATGGCACGTGTTCAAACCTCGGGTTTGCCATAGGCAGTTCCTTTGCTTCGCTTGGGCTGATCCCCGTGCCAGGCTTTTCTGAATGGCACGTGTTCAAACCTCGGGTTTGCCATAGGCAGTTCCTTTGCTTCGCTTGGGCTGATCCCCGTGCCAGGCTTTTCTGAATG
>DAOWCW010000027.1 GCA_030639395.1 archaeon | reverse complement strand
TAATATCTAAATAAGATTCTAAGATTATATGTCAAAACAAGTAACCGCAAAAAACATAGAAGAAGCAAGAGAACAATTCTCCAGAGTAATAAAAGAGACACGACTAGAATACAATAGAAGACTTTCAAGAAAATATCATTGCAAAGTTTTTCTAAAAAGAGAAGACAAACAACTTGTTCGTTCCTATAAAATAAGAGGAGCCTATAATGTTATAAATTCAATGTCAGAAAAAACAAAAACAAAAGGTGTTGTTTGTGCAAGTGCCGGAAATCATGCTCAAGGAGTAGCCTTATGCTGTAATTATTTCAAGATAAAAGGAGTAATCTTTATGCCAAAAGTTACGCCGTTACAGAAAATTCAAAGAACAAAAAAATTCGGAAAAGATTTTGTAGAAATAAAATTAGTAGGAGACAGTTTCGACGACGCTCAAAAAGAAGCAATTAAATTTTCCAAAGAACACGAGATTACATTTGTGTGTCCATTTGATGATGCAAAAACAATAATAGGACAAGGAACGATGGCAGTCGAAATATTAAAACAGTCCCCTGTCCCAATTGATTATCTCATGGTGCCAATAGGCGGCGGCGGATTAATTTCCGGACTGAGCACTTATTTTAAAGAGAAAAGCCCAAAAACAAAAATCATAGGAGCAGAACCACTCGGAGCATCTTCTATGTGCGAATCAATAAAACAAGGAAAACCCATAGAACTAGAAAAGATAGATACATTCGTAGATGGAGCCGCGGTAAAGAAGCCAGGAAAAATCACTTTCGAAATAACCCAAAAATTAGTTAAAAAGATTTTAAAAATTCCCGAAGGGAGAATCTGTGGAACAATACTAGATTTCTTACAAAAAGAAGGAATGATACTAGAACCCGCAGGAGCACTTTCAATAGATTCTCTAAAAGACATGAGGGAAGAGATTAAAGGGAAGACGGTGGTGTGTATAGTAAGTGGCGGAAATTTTGATTTCGAAAGATTATCTATGGTAAAAGAAAAATCATTAAAATACGAAGGATTAAAAAAATATTACATAATAGAATTCGCACAAAGAGCAGGATCACTTAAGGATTTTTTGGATCTTCTTGACATAGACGATGACATTACAAGATTCGAATACCTAAAAAAGACAATCAAAGAAAAGGGTCCAGCACTAGTAGGAATAGAAAGCAAAAACCCAAAAAACTTTAAAACACTAAACAAAAAATTAGACGCACACAATATAAAATACAAAGACATAACAGACAACGAAATATTTTTTGACCTATTAGTATAATTCATAAAACTAACCGAACAAAAACAATGTGCAACATTTCCCGTCGCCTAAATCCAATACTTATCACCACAAGAAACTAAGTCTCTTGTCGATCTATCTCATTATGCAAAATAGTCGCAACCTGACTCGCAAACAAAACCCGCGGACCAATACTAACTCCATCAACTCTCTTCAAAAACTTCTTCATTCCAGAAGGAAACCCTTCATGATCTCCAACAACAAAAACCGAATTATTCCCATCTTTAGTCTCCAATTTCAAATTCCTAATATCTTGTCCTTTCTTCTCCAGAATCAAAATATCCTTTCCCTCCCTATCTAGCTCTCTAACCAACTTCTCAAAACCCTTTCTCTCAATAAAACACCCAGGCACAATCTCTCGCAGTCCTTCCTCGTCCTTCGCCTTATATAACATCTTCTTAATCAACCCTGCAACATTCTTTTTACTAATAGGCATATCAGGATTACTTTCCATAACTAAATGCCGTGGAGCATTCGGTCCCCCATCAAAAATCAAATGTAACCTAACATCATCTCGCATAGCATTCGAAACAAAAAAAACCGAAACAATAAAATTACAAACAATATCCAATCTTCCCGCCTTTTTCAAATTATCTTTAATCAAATTCCCAGCAGTAACAGCATTCGCCGAATAGTAAACAAATTCTCTCATGATATAAGCAGGATAATCACATATTAAAACTTAACCAAAACCTCTTAATTCACAAAAGCGGAACAATCTAACATCTCAAGAAACAAATTTTTTACAGGTATACCAAATATTTCAACTAAAAATCAATTCACTTTACATTCGCATCATTTTTATATGAAGAATCAAAAAGAGACATTACCCCATTAATAGCACCTTCACGTTCAGAAGTAGGTATCCTACGATAAAAAGGAGAAAGCTTGAGTATTTCAGCAACTTCGTCACGAGATAAAAGATTCCCCTCGGAAACTCTTTCCGAACTTGTGGTATACCCGTTTCTAACTACCATAACAATACAGTATACCAAACTATTTAAACCTTTCGTATAAGCATCAAAAACAAAAACCACCTCATCAAAACCGAACCTTTCCCCAATATTCCATAGCCTTCATCAACTCCGAATGACTCATTCCATATCTCTCCAAACTCTCCCCTTTCATCACCGAATCAACCGCCTGCCTCATAGCCATCGCTCCAGCACTCGTTCCGCCTGGATGTCCATGACACCCACCACCAGCCTGAATAATTAAATCTTTTCCAAAATTCTTCATCAGATACGGAACATGCCCAGGATAAATACCACCCGAACAAACCGAAAATACAGGCTTCATCTCACCCCAATCCTGCTCCAACCGATGTTTCGTCTTTCCAACTTTCCTGCTCTCAATCTCCTCCGAAATCTCAGCAACCTCACGCTTCCCACCCCTCATTTTTCCAATCCCAGTTCCAATATGCAACGAATCACTTCCAGCCATTCGAGCAAAATCAGCAACACACATCATCGACAAACCATGCTCTGGATTCTCAGTAAAAGCCCCATGCATAGCCCGATGCGAATGAATTCCAAGCTTGCTATGTTGCCTCAAAGTTTCAAGACTAGAAAATCCAGCCGTAATCACATCATGCATTACAAACTTCCCACCCATCTCCTTTACTAAATCAGCCCGTTTCAACATCAACATAGCCTCCGCCGTCACATTAACCAAATACCCCTTCCTCTCTCCACTCTCTTCCGCAGCCTTATCACACATTTCCAAAGTCTTAGCCGCACGTTTTTCAAAAGGGTTAAACTTCTGGCTAGACAAATTCTCATCATCCTTCACTAAGTCACAACCACCAATCCAAGCGTCATAAGCAACCTTCGCATGATCCCTAGTATTCAATCCCAACTTCGGTTTAACAATCGTCCCAACAAGCGGCCTACCCTTCACCTTCAAAATCTTACGATACCCATCAATCCCAAACCTCGGCCCAGGAAAACTCTTCAACAACTTCTTCGGAAACTTAATATCCTCCAACCTCAAACCCTTAACAGCCTTCATCCCAAAAACATTCCCAGCAACAGAACTCAAAATATTCGAAACACTTCCCTCTTCAAATAACTCCTGCGGATAAGCAATCTTAACCCAATTTCCAGAAATCGCAAAAGCCTTCGCACCCAATTTGTTAACATATTTTTTATTCGACGAAACAGAAGTCCAAGTCCCAACACTACTCTCCAAAGCAACATTATTAATCGCCTCCTTCAATCCCATTCTATCCGGACTAACCCTAAACAAACAAACCAAATCATTCCCAGTCGGCTTATAATTCTGATTAATAAACGAATATTTATTTCCCATAATTCCCCGCACAATTAATTTTAATATCATGAATCCGTTTTATAATTTCACTTTGAAAATTAATCTTCACCATCTTAATTATTTAGCGAAAATATCTTTTTATACTTTGTTCTTACCCAATTCCTCTAACTAAATAAAAATAAATTACCAAATCGCAAATTCAAAAGACTCATTATCATCACAGGAGACCGATATCACTTAAATTTTTTTAGTCCGCTCAACAAATTTAACCCTATACTTCTTCCTTTTATTATTCCATCCCATAACCTTGTTAATTCCAATAGCAACAAACCCAAATATAACAATATACAAAACCCCAGATACCGCAATTTCAGGAATTCCAGTAGGACCAAGATACCGAATAAACCCACTAACGACACCAACTCCAACCAAAAACTGAATCGACTTCAACCCCTTAGTCCCAACCCTTTTTCCAATTCCCTCCATAACCCGAATAGCAGAATTAACATAATCAAGCGTCATGTTCCAAACTTCCTTAATATATTCCAACGTATTAAACAAATCTTCAAATCGATACTGAAACAAATCATTTAACTTCCTATCAATATTAACTCTCTCCGAAATATTCCGTCGCGTCTTGGCATAATTACTCATCTGATTAATCCTGTTTCTAATTAACTGCACAGTCTTTTGATAACTATCCAACTTCGCCTTATGTTCTCCAACTTCATCCCCACGAATAAATTCCTTCTCCTTAATGTCACTAATCTCTTCCCATATCTTCCGATGAATATCAAGATACTTATGCAACTGTAACTTAAAATCACTAAAAAAAATCTGCATCTCCGTCAATACATTCAATTCCTTCTTTCGACTAGGAGCAATATCAATAACAATATTATCCTTAGTTTTTGAAACCTTAATACAATTAGACTTACTCTCTAGATAAACTTTACCAAACTCCTTTCCAACTTTAGATTTCAAAGGATTCGCAACAACCCTCTCAATAATAAACGGATGAACCTCCTCCATATTAGACAAAATCTTCGGAGTCGGTGCCCCCAAAGAAAACAGATAATTAATAGCCGGCTGAAACCTCTCATCAAAATATTTTTTAATTTCCTTCTTTGTTTTGTCAATCGCTCCCTCCTTCGATAAAATATAAAGACCATCTTCAAAATATTTAACCCTAACACCACTCCGAGTCTCGAATTCAAGATATTCTAAAGACGCAACAATTCTTTTGACGGATGTCAACCCCAAGCCATTCCGCAAACTTTTCAACTTAAGTTTAGACAAATCCAAATCACTAGTCCCATGCAACAAAAACCGATGCACCTCACTCAAATGCAAAGTCGTCCGCTGATACCAACCACCAAAAATAACATTCACTTTACTCACCATCTCAAGATTAAAATAGCTTTTTGCTTTTTATACATTTGCTTTTAATTACCAAGTGCCGCCATTTTACTATCCATTTCTTCACTCCAGCACAGATGTTGTAAAATAGATCCATGCCCACGTATAAGTTCCCCTACGCTCTGTGCACTACGATATAATCTCATAAGTTCTGAAATGCCTCCAGCATTACATCTATTTTCTGTCGCCCAAGCTATCCTATTTTTGAATGTTTGCCAAAATCCACCACGAATTGCTCCCCCTGACAAAGCTTCAAAAAGAGGTTTATTAAATTTTTCGCACTCCTCTCTTACAAAATTGTATTCTAACTTGTCTAACTTAAGAGGCCTTTCACTAAAAAGAGAAGGATTTAGTACTTCTACAAGTTCAACTGGACATCTGCCTCTTTTATTAGGGTTTTTCTCTCTAATATAAAACTTAAGATCCTCCGCTGTGGTTTGGGATAAATCATAAAAATCATCTATATAACTAGTGAGAGATTTTTTAAAAAATATCGCATCCGCAACTATAGGGTTGTGTCTATGAGAAGAAAGGTGCCTAATACCATCTTCCCTAAGCCTTACAGTTTCTATTCTTTGTTTATAACTTTCGCAACCAAGTGCCATATAATATCAAGCAATAATCTACTTATAAAACTAAGTTGTAATAAACATTACAAAAAAGATAACATTAAATATACATAGATACTAATAAATTAATGGATATAAGAGCTCTGACCGATGTCGGACTAACTAAAAATGAAGCAGATATATTTTTAGCTTTAGCAAGAAAAGATTTTCTATCTGTTTTAGAGCTAGCAAAATTAACTGGACTAAATAGACCATATATTTATCATGCCCTAGATAGACTTATAGAAAAAGGCTTTGTTTCTAAATTCATAGTTAACGAAAAATCAAAATACAGGTCAAATGATTTTGGTCAAATATTATCATTAGAAGAAGAGAAGGTCGAATCTCTAAAATCATTAGCCGAAGAGATAAGTCAAATAAAAGAACCAGAGAAAGATGATATCTACATAGAAATACTCAAAGGGAAAAATGTTGTAAAATCTATTTTTAGAAAAGCACTATCTGAATTAAAGCCAAACGAAGAAGTGTTAACTTTTGGAATTGATGAAGAAAAAATGGAAGAGATTGAACCAATATATCTGAGTAAAATTTTTAATTTTTGCAAAAAAAATAATATCACAGAAAAAGCTATAATCAAAAGAAAAAGCAAGTCATTACATTATGCAAAAAATACGAAATACAAATATATCAATCCCAAGATAATTGGGGACACAGCACAAATAATCTATCAAGACAATGTAATTAATATAATATATGGACTACCAGCTATAGCGGTATTAATAAAAAGCAAAAAAAATGCAGAGTCTGAAAGAAAAAAATTTAAAGTATTTTGGAACGTAGCCACAAGGAATTAATTTTTATATATACCTACTTCCCGCCAAGCCTCCACGCGTAGCGTGAACTTTTCCAATCACAAGGTGATTGAGCTTCTCCACTTTAGTGAATTCTTCCAGTGAAGCTGAGCTTTCCCATCGGTTTACCGATGAGTTTTGACCCCAATCCTCTCACAATACTTCCCAACAGGACACTTAGAACACCAAGGAGAAACTGGCAAACAAATCTCCCGCCCAAACTGAACAAAAGCAGAATTAAACTCCCTCCAATATTTCTTAGGCAAAATCTTCATCAACTCCCTCTCTGTCTCCTCCGGCGTCCTAGTCTCAATCCATCCCAAGCGATTCGGAATCCGATGACAATGAATATCAATCGGCAAAACCAACTTCCCAAAAGCAAACGCCAAAACAATATTTGCAGTCTTCGGACCAACACCCTTAATCGAAATCAATTCATCATAACTATCCGGCACCCTAGAATCAAACCTCTTAATTAACTCCCTCGAAACACTCTTCAAAGTCTCAGCCTTCTTATTAAAATGCCCACTTCGAAAAATAATACTCTTCAACTTAACCATAGGCAACCCAACCAACTTCTCAGGCGAATCAACAATCTCAAACAAATCCCGCGACACAACATCCGTAACTTCATCCCTAGCTCTAAGCGACAACAAACAAGAAATCAAAATCTCAAACGCACTAGCATTCCCACGCATACTATTCAAAGTCGTTGTGCTTCTAGGATATTTCTTCCCAAGAATACGCATCGTCTTAGAAACATTATTTCCCACAATAAGTTTTACTTCCCCTCTTCTTATGATATTCTTGGCACTCACTACATTTTCCATGTCTCTCACAGTCCCACGTGCATGGACAATTCTCATTCTCAATTTCCATTTTTCTCCAACTCAAACCCATCATCCCCATCCCGAACAATAAAACCCTTCTCCAAAATCAAACCTCTCAACTCATCAGCCCGAGCCCAATCCTTCCTCTTCCTCGCAACCTCTCTCTCTTCAGCCAACTTCCTAACCTCATCAGGAACCTCAATATCATCCCTCTCCAACAACCCCAACCCAAAAACCTCATCCATCTTCCTCACTGCCTCAACCTTCCCATCAGCCTCCTCATCCCGAACCATCTCCCAAAGTACAGCCAAAGCTCCAGGCATATCCAAATCATCATCAATCCTCTCCCCAAACCTAGCCAAATATTTGCCGACCTTGTCCGCGTCAGCGGATGCCATCTGGGCAGGAGGTAGGGTCTGCCCCAACTTTCCTTTTGCTTGTATTCGTGAGGGTACACCCTTGGGTGCGACATTGCCATCATCAGAAAGCCCCAAGCAAATATTTTTCAACTTTTTATAACTATTAACCGCTCCATCCAAAGCATCCTCACTCCAAGTCAAAGGCTTCCGATAACTCGCAGTCAAACAAAAATACCGATAAGCCAAAGGATCAACACCACGTTTTTCCAAATCCGAAATAGTTTCAATATCTCCCAAGCTCTTCGACATCTTCCCACCCTTAATATTCAAAAACGCCCCATGCATCCAATAATTAACAGGCTTCACTCCAAAAGCACAAGTTGACTGTGCAATCTCATTCTCATGATGCACAGGAATATGATCCTCGCCTCCAGTATGAATATCAAAAGTCTTCCCCAAATACTTCGCGGCCATAGCCGAACACTCAATATGCCAACCAGGAAAACCAACACCCCACGGACTCTCCCATTCCTGTTGCCTATTCTCGTCCTCTTTAGAAAACTTCCAAAGCGCAAAATCCGTCACATTCCTCTTCTCGCCCAAATCAACCCGCTTCCCACCCTCCAAATCCTCAACTTTCTTCCGCGACAACTTGCCATAATCCTCAAATTTCAAACTATCAAAATAAACCCCATCACTCGTCACATAAGTAAATCCCTTCTCCTCCAAACTCTTAACCATATCAATCTGCTCCACAATATGTTCAGTCGCCCAAGTCCACTTAAACGGCTCAACTAAATTCAACTTCAAGAAATCTTCACGGAAAGCATCAAAGTAAAAATGCGAAACCTCTTTCGCAGTCCGCCCCTCTTTTTTTGCAGAAGCCTCCAACTTATCCTCACCCTCATCAGCATCACTAGTTAAATGCCCAACATCAGTCACATTGATAATATGCTTCACCTCAAAACCATCATAAGCCAAAACCCGCCTCAAAATATCCGCAAAAACATAAGCCCGAAAATTCCCAACATGTGCATACCAATAAACCGTCGGCCCACAAGTGTAAATCCCGACCTTCCCATTCTCAATCGGAACAAACTTCTCTTTCTCTCTCGAGAGCGTATTATACAATTTCAACATATTCAATTAACAAACTTAACACTTTTAATCTTTCCTCTGTTCTCATCAAAATCAATCAAGACACAATTTCCATCATAAGCCGCGCCACCATTAATCACCAGAGTCCTTCCAATTTTATCCTTCCCTTGATTTTCATGGAAATGCCCACCAACACAAACAGCAGGTTGAAATTTATCTATAATTCTCCTGATTAATTTTGAGCCATAATGTTTTCCTTGCACAATTGTCGGAGCATTTTTATCTCGAATTTTATCCAATTTGCAGCCATATGGCATATTATGCACAAGAAAAATAACCCGTCCTTCTTTGTTTTCTTTAGAGTGTTTCTTAAATAATTTTTCCAATTTTTCCCTATGTCTTTTATATGACCTACTCTTAACTTTCCCTGGAAAAGAATGCCCAAGTGCACCAATAAAAACAAGTCCCCCAATTTTTATGGACCTATAATCAACCCTTTTTATTTTAGAAAATTTCTTGAGTATATCGGAAAAAAAATCTCGCTCAGCCCAATTCCAGCTATTAGCTTTCTTCTTTACATCAAAAGCATCATGCAAAGCAGAATTATCATAATTCCCTACAGTTGTTATTATAGGGACATTTAAAGAATTTAAGTTTTTCAAAATTTTTTCTGCATCTTTCCAGTCCCCGAGGATCTTTTCCTTATATTTCTTCTTTCCGG
>DAOWCW010000067.1 GCA_030639395.1 archaeon | reverse complement strand
GCAATTTAGAGACAAAAAATGTTATTCCCTTCTCGGTTGAAAGCTCTGGTTGGCATGGATATGTTGAATGCAATGGTGGGAAGCAATCTGTTTTTATAGAAAATTATTTTGTTGAGAATGGGTCCTCTTTAGAACAAGTTTTGAGTAATATTTCGGATATTGATCAAAGAAATCGTGCTAGAGAAACTATTATGGAAGAAGTGAATAAAGAGAAGTATGACTGTTCTAAATAGGCGGGAAGATTTATATAAGTTGGGTTGTTTGCCTTGATATGAAAGAGGTTGATAATGTTCTTCGGATTTTGCGATCGGCGAGAAAGCTTGTTGAGGAAGATAGGGCTAATGAACTGAAGAGCTTGTCTAATCAGACGGTTCATGCAGCGGCGATTTCTCAGGATGCGGATAATATTGTTGTTGCGGTTTTGGTTTATTCTTTGGGGAAGGTGATGGAGCGGGACCATTATAGAGAAATGGAGGGTTGGAGTGAGTTTTATGAGGCTGTTATTAAAAATTTGGATGAAGCTACGAAGAAGTTAGGGGCTGATGATATTGTTGGGGCGCGAAAAAATTTGGGTGCAATTCGGAATTCGTTGAATAAGATTGAGGGAGATTTGGGGAGATATATTAAGGATGTCTTTCGGAAGGCTGAGATTAATAAGGCGTTTAAGTTGTACGAGCATGGTTTGTCGTCGGAGGCTACGGCAGAGTTGCTAGGTGTGAGTTTATGGGATATGGCAAGTTATATTGGGCAGTCGTCTATTGGGGATTCGAAGGTTGCGATTTCGATGCCGGTGGCGGAGAGAGTTAAAATTGCGGAGGGAGTGTTTGAGTAGAGACGCTTCGCCTAGAGAGACGCCTTTGTTGCTCGAGTTGACGGATTAAAGTTAAATAATGGAAAAGAAAACAATGAAGGGATTTGGATTGAAAGAGAACGATATAAAATGGGTTGCAATATGGGGGATGATGTAATGTATTATGTATTGGGAGGAGAGGGAGATTGTGCGATTGATAAAGGGAGACATCACTTAAAGAAAAGGGATTGTGTGTTTTGTTTTAATAAAACTAAAGACGGAAGGAAGATGGGTGTATAAAATGAAATATTTAATTTTTGATGCGGGGCCTATTATTTCTTTGACGATGAATGGGATACACGAGAATTTAAAATTCTCGGGGTGGCAGGTCGCTTCGCTTATAGGTGGCAGGTCGCTTCGCTTACAGGAAGGGCTGTGCCCGACTTGGCAACTTAAGGGAGGGCTTGAAGGATGAAGTATTTAATCTTTGATGCGGGGTCTATTATTTCTTTGACGATGAATGGGGGAAACCAAAAACAATATAAACTGGGTCTTACATATAATAATACTTTAAGTCCCCGGTATCTCTTCGGACATGCCGGGCTTTATATTCTTGAGGGACATTTAAATGGTTAGGAAAGCTGTTATTTTTGTTGATGCTAATAATTGGTATCATAATTTAAAATATTCTACCAAGCCTAGTAATGTTGATATCTGTCGGTTAGGGGAGTTTATTTCTAGGAAATATGATTTTGATATTTTGGAAATAAGGTGGTATACCTCTATGCCAGACAGACAGGATAATGAATATAAATATAAAATGCAGCGATCTTTTTTGGGGCATTTGCAGAAACAAGGAGTTAAAATAGTTACTAGAAAATTACAGAAGCTTTCTAATAAAGAATTAAAGAGAAGAAGGCAAGAGTTGGTTGATGCTTGGTATTTATGTGAGGTTTGTAAACCTATTGTTAATGAGGCGTTTTTGGATATCGCTGATAATCAGAAGAAAGAAAAGGGGATTGATGTTTGGATTGCGATTGACATGGTTAAGGCTGCTATTGATGGAGTTGGTTGTTGCGTTTTGATTTCTGGAGATGCTGATTTTGTTCCGGCTTTTGACTTGATTAAGGAAGTTGGGAAAGATGTTTTGAGTGTTTCGGTTTCGAGGGGTTATTCTAATGAGTTGAGGCAGAAGTTTCCTTATTTGGTATTAAAAAAAGAAGATTTAAATAAATGCTTGAAGGAATATAAAAAATGAAATATTTAATTTTTGATGCGGGGCCGATTATTTCTTTGACGATGAATGGAATGTTGCCTGTTTTGGAGAGATTGAAGGATGTTTTTGATGGGGAATTTATTTTGACTCTGGCGGTTAAGCGTGAGGTTGTAGATAGGCCGATGAAAATTAAGAAGTTTAAATTGGAGGCTTTGCAGGTTGCGGATATGATTGAGAGAGGTGTGTTTAAAATGTCGAGTGATATTGTGTCGAATCAGAAGTTGGATAGAGAGATGAAGAAGATTTTGAAAACGGCGAATGGGGCTTTGAGGTCGACTGCTACGGGAGAGAAGATTGCGATTATTCAAGAAGGCGAGGCTGCGTGTTTGGCTTTTGTTAATTTGTGTAAAAAGGATGCTGTAATTGTAATTGATGAGAGAACGACTCGAATGTTGACTGAGGCACCGCATAATTTGGAGAGCATGATGGAGAGGAAGTTGCATACTCCACTTGATTCGAATTTGAGCTTGTTGGAAGGGATGAAGAATTTTAAATTTATTCGGTCTGCGGAGTTGTTGTATGTTGCTTGGAAAAAGGATTTGATTGGAGTTAGGCGAGATAAGGAATTGTTAGATGCGTTGCTTTATGGTGTGAAGTTTAAGGGTTGCGCTATTTCGTCTGTTGAGATTGAAGAAATGAAAAAACTAGTTAATTAATTTTTTATTCTAGAATGAGAGAATGGAAATTGTGGCGAATGTCGTCGTTTTGGGTT
>DAOWCW010000058.1 GCA_030639395.1 archaeon | reverse complement strand
GTCAAAAGGGTATCACGCTCCGTCCGGGATTTGAACCCGGGTCACCGCCGTTCTCCAAATGAATCTCTAGAGAGATTCGGTGGTTGCTCAAGTGAACATAAAACCGTTGTCTCACCGACTAGGGTTTTCCACCTCCTGAGAGGGCGGCATCCTTGGCCACTAGACTAACGGAGCACGAAAGTATAGAATGGCTTTACTTTAAAAGATTAACGGCAACAACTCTCTATCTAACCCACATCAAACCAAATTAAACTCCAACCTCTCAGAACCATACAGAACCCCATCCTTCCAAATCACAAAATCATACGCCACACTGCAAGCCTCAACATCATCAGGAAACGAAAAATAAATCGTCATGTGATCAATCCAACCCTGCGGAATCTTTCCCCAACTTCTCCCTCCTCTCTCAATCCAACCCTGTGCCACATCCAACCCAACACCACAATCCTCAAAACCAGCAGTCCAATTAAACACGAACCTATCCTCCCCCGACGGATTCGGATTATTCAAGGCATACGCAACGCCATACTCACTCCCTCTCGAAACATTAAAATAACCAGCCGGAGGCAAATAAAATGCAATCTTCCCGCTCGCTCCAAGCATCCTATTCAAAATCCCCTTAACATTTTCATCAACAAAATCATAATTATACTGCTCCCAATTAATCTCCTTGGGAACATCGGGCATAGGAGCTGGAACAGATGCAGGAACATTATTATCTAATACCTGTTCCCCATTATCTTGCGAAACACCAAAATCATTTCCCACAAAATTCGTCGCAAAAAATACTATCAAAATCAAAACAAAAAACCCAACACTCCAACTAGTCACAGACCACTTTTTCATAATTAATTAAGAATAAAGGACATTATAAGTATATTTATTTTTTAAACTCCAAAATCCGCATTCCAATCTACATATCATTTTCATCCCCAAAATCCCGAACAATCTCCAAAATTTTCTCCCCATATCTCATCAACTTCTCCGGACCAATTCCACTTATCTTCATCAACTCCTCTGCATCCCTAGGCATCCCCTTCGCAATCTCATCAATAGTAGCATTAGACAAAATAACAAAAGCAGAAACACTTCTCTCACCACTAACCACACTCCGCCAACTCTTCAACTCCCCTGCCAACCCCTCATCCAAGTTGCCCAAGTCCTTCCCGCCACCCGCCACTCGCAACCTGTTACCAGACAATTTACGCATTTCGCTAGAAATGTAGTAAGTTGGCTTACGTGTATGCGTAACAACCAACTCTTCCCTAGCTCTAGAAACCGCAACATAAAACAACCGCCTCTCCTCCTCTTCCCGATCATAGTCATCCATCTTCACCATCTCAACAGCCGGATGATCCGAAGCTTTACAAGGAAAATTAGCCTCACTCGCACCAATCACAAAAATCTTTTTTGCCTCAAGTCCCTTAATCGCATGAACAGTAGCAAGCGTAACGCCCTTCACCTTATTATCTGCCACCTGAAACCTGCCATTCGAAGTGTCTTCCTGCACCACATGCTCAATCCCTCTAGTTTTCATCGCCCTAGACAACTCCAGCAAAATCTTATTCGTTCTAGCCAAAACAAAAACATCATCCAAAGCAACATCCGAATCCTCAATCTCTCTCAAGACAAAATCCCTTTCTGCATCTTCATTAGCAAAATCCATTATCCTAATCTTAGCTTCACCCTCAAGAGTCCCCTCCAAATCCGGCAATTTCATTTCCTTAATAGCATGATTCATAAACTCAACCACTCCCTTAAAACTTCGATAATTCTTCCTCAAATGAATAATCTCTGCTTCCCCAAATCTTTTGCCGACCTTGTCCGCGTCAGCGGATGCCATCTGGGCAGGAGGTATGTCCTTGGACCCAAATTCCAAAATATAGGAAACATCGCTACCTCTCCAGCCAAAAATCGACTGCCGCGGATCTCCAACAACAAAAAGACTGCCCATTTTAGAGGGTATACCACGTGCGGCACCCAAGAGCAACTCAATCAACTCAATCTGCATAGCATTAACATCTTGATATTCATCAACCAAAATATGCTCAAAACTCGGTATATTATTTTCGTTGTCTTTAAAAAATTTAATCGCATCAATAATCTGATCACTATAATCCCGCAACCCCTGCGTCTCCATATGCTCCCTCAAATATTTCGTAATCCGATAAATCCTCTCCGCATTCACCCGATCCTTCCCAGCAACATCTTTCGAAAAATCATAATCCACCTTCCCACTCACCTTAAAATAATCCATCACAGTAAAACAATCATTCATAAAAGCATTCGACAACTGACTAGCCGTCCTAAACTTCTTCTGCCCCGCATTAAAATACTCATCAATAACCTGCTCCATGTCCAACCCCATCGTAGCAATTGCCATATTCATCGCCAAAATTTTATCCCCATAGCCCTGCACCCGAACCTGCCTCCCATAAATTTGTGCCCCATGCTTTTGCAAAATTCCCTCACAAAACGAATTAAAAGTATGAACTCGCACCCCCTTTACTCCAAGCTCACCCAATCTCTTCTCCATCTCCAACCGAGCCTTCCTCGTAAAAGTAATCGCCAAAATCTTCGAAGCATCAACACCCTTATACTTTACCAAAAACTCAATCCTCTTCGTCAAAACCGTAGTTTTCCCAGAACCAGCCCCGGCAACACAAAGCAAATTTCGCGCCCCAGAAATAATCGCCTTCCTTTGCTCATCATTATACATATCCAAAAAATTTCCAAACTCCCCAAAATTCTTTCTATCCTCGTCACTAACAAGACTCTCATCAAATTCAATCCGATTCCCTAACTTCCTCGCTTCCAAAGTCGGATGCGTAATCTCATTTCTTCCACGAATAGTCAAACTCATAACTTTCACAAACCGATTATAATCACTCTGAACCATCTCAATCATCCCATTCGAAATCAGCCGATCAATCTCCCCAAAAACCTTCGACTTATCCCAACCCAAACTATCAAAATTATCCAACTCATCCAACCTATTTTTAGAAATCGACTTATTCGAATAATCCCCAGTCAAAAAATCACACAACAAATTTCGTCCCACCTGAAACGGCAACTCCATCAACGCCCTCAAAATATGCGTATATTTCAAATCCTCTTCCATCAACAAAAAAGATAACACCCATTTTTAAGTTTTATTAGCATAAAGTTCCAAATCAACATTACCCTCGCGAAGTCTCGTAAGCATCAATTCCAGCATCAAACAGTTTCTTGTCCTCAGCCATCTTGCTCCAAAGTTCTTCCTTTAAAGATTTTTCCAACATACTAGCCTTCGAAAAAATAGCAGAAGCAGAATCTCTATTCGCACAATTAACACTAACTTGCCCATCCCTAGAAAGAATTTCAACATTACCTCTAGAAATGTACCCATCGGTTCTCTTATTAAGAGTCAAATAATCAATACGCAACATTTCATCAACACCATCCAATTTTTCATCCCATCCATCCATTTCAAAAAATTTAGAAAACCTAAAGTCTAATCTTCCACCATCACGAAGCAAAACACGGCACTCCCTAATTCTCTCATGGTATTCGCAAAAACTAACTTTACCCATACAAAAGAGAAGCGAAAGACCTTTATAATAATTTATGTCCCAAGTAACGACCTCTCAGTAGTCAACGCTTAATCTTACTACTAAACTACAAAACATCAACATCATAAATCTCAACCCTGTCTCGCCCATTCTTTTTAGCAAGATACAAAGCCTTGTCCGCATAATCAATAGCCTCTTTAGAAGTGTCTCCCCTTCCAACAACATAAACTCCAGCACTAAAAGTAACCCTTAACTTATTGTCATTTCTAGCTTCAATTTTAGAACCAGAAACATTCTCTCTTAATTGGTTAACCGCACCAAGAATACCCTTCGCATCAGCATTAGAATAAAGCAAAATAAATTCTTCCCCTCCCCAACGATAAACTCTATCAAGCCCCCTAGTCTTTTTCTCCAATCTCCTTGCAAGCTCAGCCAAAACATCATCCCCAACACCATGCCCACAATTATCATTAACACTCTTAAAATGGTCAATATCTATTATAACAACACCAAAATTATCTCCATACCTATCAAACCTAGCATAAGCCCTCGCAAAATCTTTCTCAAAAGTATCTCTCCTAGGCAAATTAGTCAAATTATCAATATCCTGCGATTCAATCAATATATTCAAGGCTTTTTTCGCCTCAGGATCATTTTCCACATAGTCAACTAAATACTGATAAGCCTCCTGACTCTTCTCAGTAAGCCCAAATCCTGAGACATCATTATGCCCTTCAACAATATTAACTAAACCATCTTTCATATCAACCCTAAGCATTTACACTATATAAGGCTTTCTATTTGTAGCTATCCAATAGTGACAACACTTATCAACACCAAAACAACCTAATCCCCAAGAGTCATCTCAACAACATTATTTTCCTTATTCAGCTCCCTAATT
>DAOWCW010000057.1 GCA_030639395.1 archaeon | reverse complement strand
AATTTAAATCAGTTGGTTTTAGATAACTATCTCAAGATGGGTGTAGTTTTTTTGCTTTCGGTTTTTGTTTTTATTGAGATTGCGAAGAGGAAGACGTGTGTTTCTAGATAGTGGAGAGAGAGGAATAGGAGAAATATTAAAATGACTGAGAAGATGCAGGTTTGGAAGTGTGATATTTGTGGGAATGTTGTTGAGATTTTGTCTTCGAGTGCCTCAAATAGGCATGGCCCTACTGGCCCCGATGATTCTGGTGATTCTCGTAAGGGGGATGGTATTTTGGTTTGTTGTGGGCAGCCAATGAGATTGATGGTGGAGAATAGTGTTGATGCTGCTGTTGAAAAACATAAACCAATTATTGAGGGCGGTGTTGTGAAGGTTGGAAGTATTTTGCATCCTATGAGCGAGGAACATTATATCGAGTGGATTGAGGGTGTTGGTGAAGATGGTGTGGTTGCAAAGAAGTTTTTGAAATCTGGAGACGAGCCTGTTGTTGAATTTTGTTTTAATGTTGTCTCGGCTAGGGGTTATTGCAATTTACACGGGCTTTGGAAGTAATTTTGATTTATAGCGACAATTTCTTGGTAAAATATTTTTTCATGTACTCTTGTACACATCAAAAATTTTTACACTGCGAACTTGTCTGCTATAAATTAAAATTGTTGGCAAGGTTGTTTTTATGTGTAGGTATAACATGACTCTGACGAGCTTCATAGATTTTGTCATCTTTGGAAAATATTGATCCATAGACAAACTTTTAAATTTTTAGTGCTGGATGACGGTACGGGTAAATTAGTACCAGAAAATTTTTGTGTTCCGGAAGTGTTGGAAGCTGAGAAGTTTCGTTTGAGAATGCTTGGGATTAAAGATGTTGTGAAAGATTATGATGCTGTTATGACGAGTATATAACATCTGAGAAAGATGAAGCCTTTTGGGCATCAAAGAAATTTTAAAATAGATCATCGTTTGCATGTGTTGTTATGGGTTTAGATGAAACGGAGTGTCTTGGATGTATGTATATTTATCCTCCAGTTAATCCTGCTTATGATGCTATAGTTATAATGTGGGTTAGGCAGAGTGAGGTTGTAAATGGATTGGACGATGTTTTGTTCTCTGTTGTTAAGAAATGGATAAAAGATAAGTGGTCATTTAAGAAAGTTGCATATTCTGGTAGGGATATTTCTTGGGAGACTCGGGAATCTTTAGAATAAGTTTTGCTGATTTTCTTTTTCTTGGAATTCTTGTGGTAGCTGGTTTCCGTGGGCTTTACACATGCCTTTGTATTCGCACCAGTTACAGAGTATCATTTTGTTGGTGTTCCATTTAGTGTTGGATTCTATTATGGCGATTTGGTTGATGATGTTCTGTTTTAGTTGTTCTAGTTGTTCTGGGGTTCTTCTTGATTCTACTTGTTTGTTATGCTTTAAATAGTGCCAGATTAGGTTGACGCCGTGGTGTTCTCCGAAGAGTTGTTTGATTCCGATTGAGTAGAGAGCTAGTTGTCTGTCTTGATTTAGTTTTTTTTGGTCGGGTAGCCAGTTTGCGGTTTTATAGTCGTGGATTTCGTATTCTTTTGTCTCTTTATTGTAGCTTAGTCGGTCTATGTAGCCTATTATCTTGTGTGGATAGTCTTTTTCTAGTTCGACCCATATTTGTTTTTCTGTCTCCAAAGTGCCGTCGTTGAAGGGTTTGTGTTTTATGTAGTAGTCTATTATGAACTTGATTCCTTTGTCGAAGTAGTCTTTGTGTGTGAATTCTTTTTTGACTATGAGGATGTTTTCTGAGAAGTTGGTGTTCCATGTTTCTATGTATTTTGCTATGACTTGGTCGAGTTCTGGGATGTTGTTTTTTAGAACTTCTTTGTATAGCCATTCTAGGGCATCGTGGGTTGCTGAGCCTAGGTGGGATTCAATTGATTTTTCTATTTCGGGTTTGATTTTATAGATGTATTTTAGTTTATATTTGTAGGTGCATTGTTCGAAGGATTGGAGTTTTGAGTGGGAGAATGTTGCCATGATGTTTGTTGGGAGGTTTGGTTTTTTATAGGTTGGGGTTGGTTTAATGTGATGTTCGGACGAAGTCCTAAAAATCTAAAGTTAAAAACTAGTCCGAAAAAGATATATAGGCGAATATATTATTTAATTATTATGGGAGAACCAACAGACATAGGCAGTCCAATTAAAGATTATATTAGTTCTGCGATTACACAAATTAAAGATGCTTTGCCAGAAGATACAAGAGTAGATGGGATTGTAAATATTGAGATGTCTACAGTTTTACAGAAAGAGAAAGGTGGGGGAATTAGAATTGAAGTTCTAAATTTGGGAGCAAAAGTGTCAGAAAATCAAGTTCAAAAAATTACAATTCCTATAAGAATTCTAACAGAATCTGGAAAAGCTATCGAAGAAGCCATGAGGGCAGAAGCAGAAGCGAAAAAGGCGACTGCCGAAAAAATAATAAGACAGATAGGACGATAGGACGAGTTCTTAATTAAAACTAACAACTTTTATACGTAATTTTTATTTGTTTCATACTCTTCTGGTGGGGGTGAGTTATTGAGAGGTAGAAAATTAGTTAAATGTTTTTTGTGAATGGGAGTTATGGAATTAAAGAAGATTTCTGATTTTGAATGGGAGATTCCTATGTCTGGAGAGATGAGGGTTTCGGGGAGGGTTTTTTCTAGTGAGGCTTTGGTTGCTGATTTTGATGATAAGTGCTTGGAGCAGGTGAAGAATGTTGCGAAGTTGCCTGGGATTTTGAAGGGGAGTTTTGCGATGCCAGACATGCATATGGGTTACGGATTTCCAATCGGTGGTGTTGCTGCTTTTGATGTTGATGAGGGTGTGATTTCTCCTGGTGGTGTAGGGTATGATATTAATTGTTCAGTGCGGTTATTGAAGACGAATTTAGTTGAGGCTGATTTGAAGGGGAGGGAGCGGGAGATTGCACACTCTTTGTTTCGGAGTGTTCCGAGTGGAGTTGGTGTTAAGGGGAATGTTAAATTAAGCAAGAAAGAACTTGATGAGGTTTTGATTGGGGGGGCTCAATGGGCTGTTGCTAAGGGTTATGGTTGTGAGGATGACTGGAGACATGTTGAGGATTTTGGGAAGATGGAAGGGGCTGATGCTTCGGTTGTTTCGGCTAAGGCTAAGGGGAGGGGGATGGGTCAGCTTGGGACTTTGGGTGCTGGGAATCATTTTTTGGATGTATTAGTTGTCGATGAGGTTTTTGACGAGGAGGTTGCTAAGGTTTTTGGTTTGTCGAGGGGGCAGGTTGTTATTCTGATTCATTGCGGGTCGAGAGGTTTAGGGCATCAGGTTGCGACGGACTATATTCGGACTATGTCCGAATGTGGGGGTTCTCGGTCGAAGACCGAGGGTGGTTCACAACTGGAGATTGTGGGGGTTTTGAACTCGAAGAGTTCGGGTGGTTCACTTCGTGGGGGCTTGGGGAATTTTGTGGATATTGGGTTGGCTTGTGCTCCGATTAAGTCGGATCTTGGGAAGGAGTATTTTGGAGCGATGGCCGCGGCTGCTAATTTTGCGTTTGCTAATAAGCAGATTATTACGCATTTTGTTAGGGAAAATTTAAAGCATTATTTTAGTGATTTTAAGGCGGATGTTGTTTATGATGTATGTCATAATATTGCAAAAATGGAAAATCATTTTTGCGAGGCATTAGGTGGCAGGCATCAGGTGGCAGGAAAGGCAGGGGAGATGAGAGAGGTTTTGGTTATGAGGAAGGGGGCGACTCGGTCGTTTGGCCCGGGGCGTGAGGAGGTGCCTGAAGATTATAGGGAGATTGGTTGTCCGGTTTTGTTGCCTGGTTCGATGGGAACTGCAAGTTATGTTTTGGTTGGGACTAAAGAGGCTGAGGCAAAAAGTTGGGGAAGTTGTGCACATGGGGCTGGTCGGGCTAGGAGTCGGAGCGAGGCGAATAGAATGATTAGTTTTGATGAGGCTAAAAAGGATATGGAGAAGCGGGGTGTGTTTGTCGAGTTTGGCAAGAAGAAAGGTTTGGTTGAGGAGTCGCCGTCTTCGTATAAGGATGTTGATGAAGTTGTGAGGGTTTCTCATGAGGCTGGTTTAGGGAGGAAGGTTGCGAAGTTGCGACCGGTTATGGTGGTGATTGGATAGAGTGGAAAAGTGGTAAAGATTGTAAACTTGACTTACTGTTCAGATGATTATAACTTGGGAAGACTCAGGAGTTTTTGAGATTAAAGAAGATGATTTTTTTAATGATGATGAAATTGAGACTATAGCAGGTGTGTCTGTTGGAGATAATTCTGTATCACTTAGGGTTGAGATATGATTTTGATTGGACAAAGTTTAAATAGTATAATATTGTTAACAGATAATGAAAAAGGAGTTTATTTTAGGATTTGTTTTTGTTTTATCTTGCTTTTCTTTGGTTGTTGCTGCTAGTTGTGATGATAGTCAGACTATTATGAGATTGTATTCTTCTAATAATTCGCATGTTTCTGCTTGGGATGAAAATGTTGATAGCTATGTTGAGGAGATTTGTTATAATGATATTTTTGGATTTGATTATGTTGGGGATGATGTGCATAGTTGTACTGGGACAAATAGGATTTTGAGTTTGTATTCTT
>DAOWCW010000073.1 GCA_030639395.1 archaeon | reverse complement strand
GGTAGGAAATTTTTCAGTTGTAGATATTTACCTAGAAGGATTAACTCCACGAATTCAAAAGCAATGGGAAAAACTAGGTAAGGAGCCAAAAAAGAAAGAAATTGAATTAGCAGATTTAAACGAAATTAAAAAATCAGTAGAGGAAGCAAAGAAAGAAAGCGAAAAAGCAAAAGCCGAAGAAGCAGCCGAAGAAAAAACAGCCGAAGAAACAAAGAAAGATCCAATGGAAGAATTAGAAAATAAAATGGTAAACCCACTAACCCTAGATAACGGCATGATGATATCCTCACTTAAAGAACTAAAAAACGTTCTCCCAACAATAGATAACGAAATATTTGCTCTCCATGTCAACGCAGAAAAAAATAACATTGCAACATGGTTTGAACAATTTTCCGTTCCATTTGCAGCAAAGCTAAAATCAATAACAGACAAAACAGAATTAGCAAAAGAAATAGAAACCTTTAAAGGAGACGAGCCACAAAAAACTTCAGAAGAAACCAAATCACAATCTAAACCAGAAACTAAACCAGAACCCAAGCCAGAATCTAAACCAGAACCCAAGCCAGAACCCAAACCAGAAACTAAACCAGAACCCAAACCAGAAACTAAAACAGAACCCACACCAGAAACTAAAACAGAACCAAAAGAATAATGCCAGACCAAAATTTACCATCTACCATCCAAAATAGGAACCTAATAGAATCCATCCTATACCTAAAACAAAATAATCTCCTTCCAGAATCAAAATCAACAATAAAATTCGAAACAACTAAAGAAGCAGAAGATTCAAAAAAAGAAGAAGTCCTAGATGTAATCAAAGAAAAAATCAACATTACAAAACAAGACATAACAGATTTGCAAAAAGCTGGCTATAATCTTCATCTCGAAACAATAAAACTCATAGTAATCCCACTCAAAATAAAAATTTGGCTATCAACACTAACAAAAAAAGACTTAGAAAATATATTTAAAATATTACAAATTGTAGATACAACAATAGCCCCACTAAAAAAAGAGAACGAAGAAAAAATAGCAGAAAAAGAAAGACTAGAGAAAGAAAAAAGTCAAAAAGAAAAACAGAATACACAAGTTGCTCAAAAACCCACAGGCACCAAGTCGGAAAATAACATTCCACCAAAACCAATCCTCAAAAAACCACAGCCAACCCAATCCCCAAAAACCAATCCCTAAAAACTCCTACCTCTCACCATTCATTATCTATCTTCTTCCGCCACAAAATTAAACCCAAACCCAAAAGCATAACCAAAACCAGAGCAATCATATAAGTCATCCTATTAAACAAATCAATATCCAATTCAAATTTACCCCTAAATACTCCAACCAAACTATCTTCTCTTTCCCCATAATAAACCACTAAATCAATATAAGGATTATCATCTAAATCAACACTATCCATTCTTTGCTGAATTTCAATTCGCTTAGATTTTTCACCCTCAACAAATTCACTTCCCTCAGCCCCAAGAGTTTGCGAAACTCGATTAATCTCAAGCATCATAAGCTCAACATCAACATAACATCCAACATCCCCAAGATTATCAACTCCAATAATAAAAACCTCGTCCTGCTTATTATACTTAATATAATCAACCACAATCTCACAATCATCCAAAACACTAACTACACTCATATTGTAACTACCCTGCAATTCCCGATCAAGCGAACTCGCAACCTCACCAAAAAGCGCATAAATTTCCGCCCTCAACTCATTTCCAACTAAAACAATATCGGGATAAATCAAAGTTTTATAGTCACTTGGAGCAATAAAAACAGAATCTAAGTCACCAACCTTCTTATTTTCCCCATCCGAAACAATAGTCAAAGTACCTTTCACATAAATAGGAACATTCGACCCACTATAATAAGTCACCTCAACCTGAGAACTAGCTTTATTATATTTAATAGAATAAATTTCCAAATCTAAATTAGGAGTCGGAAGATAAAACAAATCCAGTCCTTCAACAGCAGCAACTCCAGCAACCTGAGCCCTAGCACCCTGAGCAAATTTCACCATAACACTAATTCCAGTTGTTCTCCGAATATTAGTAGCCGCATTAATTAATTCATTTCCAATCAAAACACCAACCTCAATATCTGACCTCTGCAAATAATCAGCAATTCCATCAGGCACATTTTCTCT
>DAOWCW010000047.1 GCA_030639395.1 archaeon | reverse complement strand
CATGGATGGTTGGATTGTGGAGTTCGGACTGGGGTTTTTGATGTTGATGATCGGGATTTGTTTACGGTTAGATGAGAATAATTTAATTAATTAAACTCTCGCACTACTATCTATTGGGTTTCTAAACATTTTTATAGCTAATTTGGATGGTTATTTTATGAAGAAAAAGGATAAAAAAGAAACAAGTGAATTGGTGAAGTATCTTAAAAAAAAGGATGCTGAAAGGCAAAAAAGGTGGGGAGAATTTGTAAAAGTTATCCTATGGATTGGGGCAATATATATTATTGCACAAATTGCTTATTTACTATTTATAGTATGGGCGTATTCATAAAAATGAATGATGATTTTCTCCATTTGAGACTGTGTTTTGGTACAATCTTTTGCCTGATAGATTATAATAAAATCATTAATGAAAATAAGTCTCAGTTGCAATATTTTCCCAACCAACTTTTAGCATCAAATAAGAAAAATTCTTGTTTTTTGGCTGATTATTTTTTACTGGAAATTAATTCCTTATATGACCATACAGAAAAATACAAAACAGTTAAGGGAATTGGCTTCCCAGAACCACCTATTTATTATAAAGATGGGACATTAAGAAAGTTCCGTAATAAAATGCCTGGGCATAGAGACAATCGCTGGGATTCTAAAAATGGATGGGAATGGCTACCAATGGCAGAAAAATTTGATAAAATTGGTATGTCTAAAATCATTAATGATGTCATGGTTCATATTGATAAATGTAGTAAAATTATTCGGGAGATAGGTGGTAATTCAGCACATGTTCTCTCTCAATTTGACCCAGTAGTGCATCAACAGATATTATCCCTACATTCCGGAAATGGGAAGATAGTAGATAAAGCCTAACTCCCGCACTACTATTGGTTAGGTTTCTAAACATTTTTATAGTAGATTTGAATGGTTATTGCATGAAGAAGCAACAGCTTCCTGCCTGGGTTTGGATTGTCATAACGGTTCTTTCAATATCTACACTCTTACTTTTTAATTCATATCGGAATTCAGTTTCGATAAATGACCATGTAGACCTCGCATTGGAATATGCTGATTCATTAAAAATGTATGCTGAACTTGGTATTGATTATTTTGAATTAATAGATTGTTATCAAAGGGGCTTGACAACATGTCAGGCATTGATACAGAAAGAAGGATCTAGCCCTTTGGTGTTCAAGCAATCTAGTCATGGAACATGTGTAAATGATTGGTTTCCTGTTACGGGGACAGATTTTTGTTGCCCAGACCCAATTTCAGAAATAGTTGATGGTAATTGTGTTAGTGGATAATAGTGAAACTCCCACACACCCCTGGTTGGATAGTGATAATTTTAAATAATCATTTGAACTTGTTCTTTTATGAAAGATGTTTGGGTGATTTCACTTGGTGGTTCGAGGATTGTACCTGATGATGTGGATGATAGGTTTTTGTTGGATTTTAAGAAATTACTAGATAAGCATAGGGATAAGAAACTTGTTGTTGTTTGTGGCGGAGGTCGAACGGCTCGGAGGTATATGTTGGCTTTGAAAAAATTAGGTAAGAGAACTAAGGCTCAGTCTATGGAGGGGATTGCTGTGACAAGATTGCATGCTGGGTTTATGGCGAGGTTTTTTGGGAAGGAGGCGAATGAAGAGATTCCTATGAATATGAAGAGGGTTGAGAATTTGCTTAGAAAGAATCGGGTTGTATTTTGTGGGGCGTTGAGATGGCGGAATAAGAATACGAGTGATGGAACGGCTGCTAAAATTGCGCGATTTTTGGGATGTGATTTTATTAATTTGACTAATGTGAAGGGATTGTATTCTGCGGATCCTAAAAAGAATAAGAAGGCTAAGTTTATTTCGAAGATTTCGTGGAGGGATTTTTTGAAGATTGTCAGGAAGGTGAAGTTTGAGGCGGGGCAGCATTTTGTTTTAGATTTGATTGCGACTCGGGAGATTGCTAAATATAAGGTTGTTAGTTATATTGTTGGGTCGCTTGGGGATGTTGATAGGGTTTTGTCCTCGAAGGATGGTCCTGCTGGTCCCGAAAGAAAGAGGTTTGGTGGGACTGTTATTTCGGGATAGTATTTGGAAGCGAAGCAATTTTTGGCTTAGGAATTTAATCTATAGTTTTCCAGATTTGGTTGAAGTAGGTTCGGAGGTCGTCTGCTAGGTGCTTTGAGTGGATTAGGACTGAGAAGATTGTGTGGTGCCATGAGACGATTAGGACTTTGTTTCCGATTATGTCTATGTTGCCTGGGATTGGGATGTTTGTGAATTTCATGTTTAGATATTTTGCCTTTTTACTGAACCAAGAATTTTTGTAATCTTCGTTGCAGATGCCTTTGGGTTTCATTTTTTTTCCTAGGTCTGAAATGCTGTTATAGAATAGATTTGATTCTTCGTCGAATTCTTTTTTGTGGATGTAGAAGAATAATGCTTCGTCTTTTTTTGTTTTGTTTTTTAGTAATTTTTCGTAGGCGGTTCTTAGCCCTTTTTTTCCTAGGAATATTTCGGCTTCTTGCTGGGGTTTTATTTCTTGGAGTTTTTCTAGGCTTGGGATTATTTCTTTGAGTGTTTGTTTTTGGATTTGTATTTCTTTTTCTTTTTTCTCTAGGTATGTTGTTAGGTTTGATGGGGAGGCGGCTTGGAAGTGTTTTGTTTTGTTTTTTATTATGTATGAGATGATGCCTTTTTTTGTGAGGCGGGTTAGAATGTCGTAGATGTTTGAGTAGGCGACGTTTGATTTTTTTACTATGGGGCCGACTGTTGATGAGCCGAGTTCTGATAGGGCTAGGTAGACTTTTGCTTCGCCATCTGTCAGGCCTAGTTGGGTTAGGGTTTTTGGGTTCATTGTATACCCTGTGCGGGGGAGGGAGTGTTTATATAGGTTTTGATTGTTTGTTGTTATATTAGAATGGTAACTGAAAAGGAAAACAGGGACAAGCATCCATACTTGGTTGGATGTCTTCTATTCTCTATTATAGCAATGAGTGGATTATCAATATATGCGGGATTATCAATGACTATAGGATCTTTCAATATAAGCAAGTGGAAAGGGCTTGAGCAAGAGATAATCACCATAAAAAAAGGCCGAGAAGCCAGAGTTTTGGATAAAGCATTTGACATATGGGACTCCGATGGGGATGGATATCTATCTAGAAGAGAGTTGAATGTGGGAATGATGGAGGGCTTTTCAAATTGGGATTATGGACATTCTCCCTATAGGCACTTAAATCAGAAGTTAAATTTAGGGGAAGGAGATTATCCTTCGAGGTAATAGTGGTAACTGAGAAGAATAAAAACATGGAGAGTAAAGTGATGGATGAAGTGAAGAGGCTTGGTATTAACTTGGTTCCGTTTTTGTCGATGACCGGGAAGGGATATAAGATGCTTAGGGATATTAATCCAGAGTATAGTAAAAATCCAAAGACGATTAAGGATTGGGCTTATGTAGGTGTGGCTACGTGTTCTTTATTTGTGGGAGGCATTGTAGGATTTGGAGCAGCAATGGGAATACTGGTAGGGGGAGCGGTGCATGTAGGAACATCGGCGCGATACAATACTTTTAATTTCAGTAGATGGGATGGGATTCAGCAAGAGAGGGTTGTTAGGCAGGAAGATTATAGGGCTAGGGTTTTGGAGAAAGTATTTGGTGTTTTGGATTCTGATGGGGATGGGGTTTTGAGTCGGGAGGAGTTTAGAGGGATGAAAGAAGGGGTTCCGAAGGGTTATAATTTTTATGGGCGTCTAAATAGTGGATTAAATTTGGGGGAAGGGAATTATCCTTGGAAGTAACATGGCGAGTATTAAATATAAGGGACGTGATGTTGAGTTGAATTCGGGGCAAACGAGAGAGCTTGAAAAATATAAAAAAAAGTTTTGGAGAGAGTTGGGTTGGAACGGGGTTATTGCTGCTGCTTCTTTTGCGGCTACACTTTATGGGGGACTGGCACTTCAAAATTCTCTTGAAAGGCATAACTACGTTTCTCAAAATTTGAGCCATGAATATTCAAGATCCCATGAACTGAAAAGGATTCTTGAGACCACCCATAATCCCATTGGAGTCCAATCTTATGATGTGGAAGGAAAGTTGAAGACTCGAAAAATCCCCTCTGGGAGTGAGGATAAAGTTTTGAATCCAATTTATGTAAAATTAAGTGACTTGAAGGAAAGGGATGAAAAAATTCATGAGGAGTTTGGGAAATTATTTTCAAAAATAGAGACCCAATATAAGGTGGATAAAAAATTTATTGATTCTTATGTTGAGGCTAAGGGTATCAAAGAAAGCAATTTTAGGAGTGAAGAGTTGACTTCTCTTGTTCTTGGAAGTGTTGGTGTTGTTTGGGGTTTGAGTGGATTAATCAACGCTCCTTTTACTTATCGGAGACAAAGAAAAGAGATTTTGGAAAAAATAATTTCGGAGGAAGAAAATGAGTAACAATTTATTTGATGAATTAAATAGGATTTATTCTAGTGTAAAAGTTGCCTCTGGTAGTGTAGTTGCGGATGATAAAACTTTTGATATCCCAAAAAATTTCCAAGATAGGATAGATGTTGAGCTTGAGGGTGTTAAGGATATTTATCGTAAGGATGTGATTGATAAGTATGTTTTGGAGAATGGGGTTGTGCGGGATGCTGTGAATGGGAGGACGAGTTTTTTTGATGTTGGGGCTCCTATTTTGGATAGGGTTGAGGAGGTTTGTCGGGAAGCTAAGGAGGTGGTCAGGACTAAGAATTATGTTTTTCAGAGGAAGGATTTGTTGGTTGGGGAGAGTGGAGAGGCTGTTGATATGTTAGCTGGGGTTTTGGATGTTGGAGGATATTTTGGGAGAAAGAGTGTTTTGTTAAGTAAAGACAGGTTGGCTTCTGAGAAGAAGTTTTATGATAAGTTGAATGATGTTAAAGGGTTGGTTCTTTTTGGGTCTATTCCTGCTGGTGGTTTGGCTGGGTATCTAGCTAGTGCTTCTGTTGATGATGGATTTGGTAGGTTTTTGGGTGGGTGTTTTGGAGCGGGGATACTGCCTTTTTCCTTGATAGCGCTTGATAGTTATTTATCGTTTCGACTTGAGAGAACACCTGAAGAGAAGATATTGGAACCTGCGCGGAAGATGGAAGAGGATTTGATTGGGTTGGATGAGATGGTGGAGAGGATTTATTTTGGCGGGAAAGAATAAAAGTCTTTTTGGCTTGGTTAGCCATGAAAGATAAAATGATTGTTTTTGGAGGTAAGAGAATTAGAAGAGTTTGGCATGAAGATGAATGGTGGTTTTCGATTGTTGATATAATTGAAATTCTTACAAATTCAAGAGACCCAAGAAGATATCTTAAAGATATGCGTCGTAGAGATGATCAACTATCTGAAGGGTGGGTCAAATTGCCACCCCCTTCCAGTTCAAACAAAAAGGGGGGTTCAAACAATTAATTGCTCCAATAAGCAAGGTATCTTCAGAATAATCCAATCAATCCCTCCAAAAAAGCTGAGCCATTTAAGTTATGGTTAGCAAAAGCTGGAAGCGAAAGAATTGCCGAGATTGAAAATCCAGAGTTGGCACAGGAAAGGATGAAGGCGATAAATCTTGAATCATAGAAAAACTTATATACTTGTAACTATTGTTTATATAAATATAACAGGATGTTACAAATATGTTAATGCAGAAAAAACCGCTACACTGGCCGACTTTGAATACTGTGATTATGGTAGAGGAGGCCTTGAAAGATATGCCTGGCAGTGTTATGAGTGTTGCGGAGTTGAAGCGGGGTTTGCCGAGGCAGGTTAACCATAATACATTGATGTTGATTTTGGAATATTTGGATCGAAGCAATAAGATTGCTGTTGGGCTTAAGGGGATTACGTGGATACATAATACAAATCCCAAATTAAGAAAAGCCATTTCTAAGGGGATGGAGATTTAAATGTTCGGGAAAGATGTTCGTGTTTTTTTGTCTGATGATGCTAAGAAAGTTTATGAGTATTTGAATCGTGAGGCGGGACGTTCTAAGATT
>DAOWCW010000016.1 GCA_030639395.1 archaeon | reverse complement strand
TGTAAGGTTTAAATAGTAGTAGTTATTTATGGGATTATGGGTGAGGGGAGGCTTAAGTTGGGGAAGAGGGATTTTGTTTGGGCTGGATTGATTGTTGTTTTGTTTGGTGTTGGTTTTGGTTATGCTTATGGTGGGAGTGATCCTGTTGTTATGGGGCATAGTTCGGGGGAGATAGTTGTTGACAATGCTTTTTGTAATAGGATAACTGGGCATGATTGCGGATATGAGAGTGATGATGGTTTTAATTTGAGTTTTGAATACATTATTTGTGACAATGAGGCTTTGTGTGATAGTGTTCCGGCGAGTATGCCTGATGGACAGTTTATTGTTGGTACATATTGCCCGGAAGGATATTCTGTTTCGTCTTGTAGTATTGGTGCCAATTCAAATAATGCAGCACTTGATGTTATAATGACTGTTGATATAAGTGAGAGTCATTGTTCAAAATATATAGAATGCGGGATTCCTAATGAATGCGCAAATCCTAAGTTGACATTGATTTGTGTTAAATAAGTGTTGGTTTGCGAAGTTTAATAAAGTTATTTTTTGTTTTTATGTTATGATTATGAAGAATGTTTTGTTAAAGGAATTGGAATTGATTTCGGTTTCTAAGAGTGAAGTTTTGAGATTGAAGAAGATTGCCGCGGATTTTATTAAATCTTTGAAGAGAGAGGGGCTGAGGGCTTTTGTGGGGGGTAGTTTGGCTAAGGGGACGATGATTCGGAAGGCTTTGCTTTCCGAGAATGTCAGGTGTCAGGTGTCAGGTGTCAGAGAGGAGAAGCAGGATGTGGATGTCTTTGTTGTGTTTGATTATAGTGAGGATATTTTGAAGTTGGAGGGGATTTTGAAGAAGATGAAGTTGCCTGGGGTTTTGAAGAAGGTACATGGGTCGCGGGATTATTTTCATGTTGTTTGTGATCCCCAGTTGGATAGTTTTGGGCATCAAATGGGGCAAGGTGTTATTCTGGAGGTTGTGCCTGTTGTGAAAAATCGGGATCCGGAGTTGGCTGAAAATGTGACGGATGTTAGTTTGAGTCATGTTAGATATGTTGGCAGTGAGGTCAGGAAGAATCCGAGGATTGCTGATGAGATTAGATTGGCAAAGGCGTTTTGTCGGGCACATAGGTGTTATGGTGCGGAGGGTTATGTTCGGGGATTTAGTGGTTATTCTCTTGAGATTTTGGTGATTTATTTTGGGGGATTCTTGAAATTTCTGAAAGGACTTCAAAAATTTCACGGTGGTTCGGTGGTTCGGTGGTTCGGTGGTTCGGGAGATAAGGGGAGTGTAAAAATTATTGTTGACCCGATGAAGTATTTTAAGGGGGAGCGGGAGATTATGAGGGAGTTGAATTCTTCTAAGTTACAGGGACCGGTGGTTGTTGTGGATCCGACTTATAAGTTTAGGAATGTTTGTGCTGGTTTGGGATTGTCTACTTTTGAGAGGTTTTTGGAAGTTGGTAGTGAGTTTTTGAGGAAGCCTAGTTTGGAGTTTTTTGAGAGGAGGGATGTTGATGTTGAAGCACTTCGTGCTTTGGCAGTCGGAAGTCGGAAGTCGGAAGTCGGAAGTCGGAAGTTTTTGGAGTTGGAACTTAGTACGGATAGGCAGGAGGGGGATATTGCTGGGACTAAGATGAGGAAGATTTTTGGATTTTTTGTTAGGGAGTTGGAGAGGAAGGGGCAGAAGGTTTTGAGGTCGGAGTTTGATTATAGTGGGGAGGGAAAAAAGGCTAGAGGATATTTGGTTGTTAGGGAGGTTGGTGAGATTGAGGTGAGGGGACCGAGTATTGGGTTGGAGAAAGAGGGTGAGGAATTTTGTAGGGCGAAGGGAGATGCGGTTTTTAGGAGGAAGGGATTTTGGTGGGCTAAGAAGAAGGTTAGTGTTGAAGATATTTTGAAGTTTGTGAAGGGGTTTGAGGGAGAGATGGGCGCTTCTATAAATTTATTTTAGCGACAATTTCTTGGTAAAAGATTTTCTCATGTGCACTCGCACACATCAAAAATTTTTACGCTGCGAACTTGCCTGCTAAAATGAAATTTATTAATCTAAGTTTGGGAAATTAATTTTTGAAAATATAAATATAATCTTTTATTATTTTCCATGTGGTTTCGGATACCATTTTGCTTATATCTTTTCCTTCTCTGTATGTTTGTCTTATTTTGCTACCAGAGATATTATGAGGACTTTCTATTTCCATTAGGTTTGCATGTTTGTCTAACTGGTTTCTTGACCTTCTCTTTAGAGGTGTTTCTTTTCTGTTTGCTGATAAAATATTTGGGAAGGAAAAATAATAATCTCTATATCTAGCCCTTATTTTTTTATTTCCTGAGAGAATGATGTTTAATAAATCTGATCCCGTGATTATTAAATCATATTTTCCCCCGTCAAGATCTAAGTGTTTGCCAAAATTTATTGTTTGAATTTTACTTTCCCAATTATTGTTTCCAATGAATTCGTTTACTGTTTTTTCTCTTATGTTTCTTGGAAGTCTATGTGGTTTTTTCTTATTTCCTATATATATGTCAATTGATTTAGAATATTCTTGGGCTTTTGATAATAGATACTCGTGGCCTTTGTGAAGTGGATTAAATGTGCCTATAATTAGTGCCTTGTTGAACATTTTACTCTTTCCAAGCCATTTCAAACATATAAGCCAAAGAGCTTGTGAAGAAAGGTGAGTTTATCCAGACGCCGTAGTCGAAGTCTTCGTGAACATTTGTTGGTTTGATTGTAAAAATTAATTCGGTTTTGTCGGCTACTACGAATCTTGCATTGATTGGTTTTGATTTTATTTCTACTCCTAATTTTTTGGATAGTTTCTTGGCTTCTGATTCGTCGTCTCCGATCATTACCTTGATGTCAACGTTTCTTTTCTTTAATTTTGTGAATATGTCTTTGAACATTTTTTGTTTTTTTGTTAGTTCAAATGCTGAGGATGTTAGATGGATTGTTCTTGTTGCTGTTTCCATAATTGATTTCATTTGGAGATATAGATTTGAACGTCCTTTGATTGAAGTTGAAAGTTCGTGGTTTTTGATTGGTTCGATTCCTGTGTTATGAAGTTCTTTGAGTTCTTTATATTCGACTGTGTCTTTTAATGAAGAAAGTGTCTTGATTTTTTCTTCGGCTTGTGCTTCTGTGTTGTTTTTTAGTTTTTCTATTACGATTTCTGGTTTTACTGCGATATATTTTACGGGTTTTCCTAGTTTTTGGATTACGAATCCTCGCTTTTCTAGAGATTCTAGTACGTCGTATGTTCGGGACCTTGGGACGCTTGAGATTTCTGCGATTTCTCCTGCTGAGGAGATTCCTTTAGAGAGTAGGGCTAGCCATACTTTCGTTTCGTAAATATTTAGGTCGAAGTATCCTTTCAATTTTTTGATTAGTTCTGGTTTTACTATCATTTTAGTCTTGTGTGAAGTCTTGGAGTCTTATGTGGGCTGTTGCTTTTTTTAGTTTTTTTTCTGCATTTTGTTTGGCTAGGCAATATAGTGCTTGGTCTGCGGCATTTCTATCGCTTGTTATGCAAAGTGGTTTTTCGTTATTTTCTGTTAAAATAAAGAATTCGTCTATTTTTTGTGCGTTATTTTGATACCTATCTTGTGCTATTCCTTTTTCGACATAATCTACATGATATCCCCAATTTGCTTCTTCTCGTGGACTTTCATATATTTGAATATTTATTGTTCCCATTTTATTACTACTACAAGATAAAAACTTCTTTTATAAACTTTTGGGTTATGTTGTCTTTTCGTAGGGACTACAGGAGAAGCTTTTGCTTCTCGGGACTGTGAAGGTTTAGTGAGGCTGGGTGAGGATTTCGACAACTGTCGTTGTCGATGAGTATTTGCTGTCTTTTTGCAGGGACTACAGTGGGAGAGTTTAAGTAGTATGTTGTTATTTTATTATCATGAGTTGGAACAATGTGGTTGTTTTTTTGCTTGGGTTTTTTAGCTGTGCGTTTTTGTTTTTTAGTCTTGGTTCTAACTTGGAGGTTCCGTTGACGGGGCTGGGGGTTTCGGGATTCGTGGGGGATGTGGGTGCTCCTTCGGATTGGGTTAGTGAAGAGGATATTATTGTTTTAGATGATAGGGTTATTTTGAAGATTGACGGGGTGACGCTTTCTAGTTATGCTAATTCTGGAAGTATGGTGCCTGTTTTGGATGAGGGGGCAAATGGGATTAGGATTGTTCCTAAGAGTGAGGATGATGTTGAGGTTGGAGATATTGTGAGTTTTAGGATAGGTGGGATTTTGGTTGTGCATCGGGTTGTTGAGAAGGGAGAGGATGAGGATGGGTTTTATTTTGTTGTGAAGGGTGATTCAAATTTGGTTGGAGATGGGCAGATTAGATTCGAAGATATTGAGTATAAAACTATTGGAATTTTATATTGATTGAGTTTAGATTAAGAGTTTCCAGATTAAGAGTCCTGCGAAGATTCCTGTTGTTATGTAGGGCATTGCTGGGTATGCTTTGCCTTTTTTGGAAAAGAGGAATATTGAGATTAATCCTGCGAAACTTCCGAAAATTATGAAGAGGGCTGGAATTATATCGTAGGCTCTCATGAAGACTCCGGCTGTGATTATTGGAAAGATGACATCTCCTCCTCCGAGGATTGCTAGGTTGATTTTGAATTTTTTATTTTTGATTGATTTTGGTATTTTGGTATTTTGGTATTTTGTTTTTATATTTTCTATTTGTTTTTTTACTTTTGGGGATGCTGAGGGAATTAGGAAGCCTCCGAATATTTTTAGTTCGTCCATTTGGAATTTTGCCATTTTTTGCATGATGCCGGATTTCCATACTGCCCATGCGTCGTAGATTGAGATTAGAATTAGGAGGGCGATGACTGAGAGGGGTGTTAGGATTGGGATAAAGACTGCTGCGATTCCAGGGTAGATTAGAAGTTCAGTTGCGTTGTGGATATATATGTTTGGACGAAATATTTTCATGAAGGAAAATGGGATTGCGATTGCTAGGGCTATGATTGAGATGTTGGTTAGGGTTGTGAGTTTTAGGATTGCATTGAATGAGATTGCTAGGGCTAGAGTTATGACGAAGAAGAACCAGAGTCGGATAATCATTTTCCATTTATATTTCATTAGGATAAAAATTAGGGCGAAGGCTAGGGCGAAGGAGAATACGATTGAAAGGAAGGTTGGTGTTGGTTCGTCCTCTGGGGCTTCAAGTCCGAATGGGAGGTTATTTTTGGTTGTGTCGATTTCTCCGGTTATTGGGTTGATTATGGAGGAAGGTGTATAGGCGTCGACGACGAAGAGTCCGATGAATTGAGTTACTAGAAACATAGCGAGGAGAATTAGGGTTATGGATATTTTGTGTTTCATTGCTTTCACCTTTTTAGATTAAGGGAGGGTGGTATATAAGATTACCTTAATCTTATTGTTTCTAAGTTTTTTGGAACTGTTGTTTCCATTCTTTGGGATTTGTATATTGAAGAAGCTAGGTCTAGGCATTTTGATTGTTCGCCGTGGTTGATTATAACTTTTCTTGGTTTTGGGTTGATGCTATTTACAAACGCCATTAGTTCGTTTCGGGAGGAATGTCCGGAGAATCCATCGATTGATATGACTTTTAGTTTGATTTGTACGAGTTCCATTTTTCCGTTTACTTCGAATTTTATTTCTTTTGCTCCTTCTTTGATTTGTCTTCCGACTCCGCCTGCTGGTTGGTAACAAGATAGGCATAGTCCGTTGTTTGGTGAATTTGCGAATTCTCTTAAATATTCTACGGCAGCCCCACCCACTAACATTCCTGATGTTGCTAGGATTATGCAGGGACTACCTTCGATTACGTTTTTTCTTTCTTGTGGGGATCCTACTTGGGAAAAGAGTTCGGATGTGAATGGGTTTTTGTCTGCGAAGATGTTTGACCTGAGGGTGTTGGATAGGAAGTCTGGGTATGCTGTATGGATTGCGTTGATGTGCCAGATCATTCCGTCGATGTAGATTGGGACTTTTGGTATTTTTCCATTTCGTATGGCGTCTTCTAAGATTAACATTTTTTCTTGTGCGTGACCTGTTCCTAGTTCTGGGAAGAGGACTTTTCCGCCATTTTGAATTGTTTCGTTTATGAACTTTATGATGTCTTCTTCAGATTCTTTTCGTGTTGGGTAATTGTTGTCTTTGCCTCCGTATGTTGCTTCGAGCTGTAGGGTTTCGAGTCTTGGGAAATATGTTGAAGCTGCTTCTAGGGATCTGGATTTTCCGAATTTGATGTCGCCTGAGTAGAGATAGTTGTGGAGACCGTTTCCTATGTTGAAGTGAACCATTGCTGAGCCAAGTGTGTGTCCTGCGTTGTACATTGTTATTCGGACGTCTGGTGTTATATCGGTTACTTCTTGATAATTTAAGGTTATTGAATGTTTTACCATGTTTCGGATGTCTGAGGACTTAAAGAGGGGTGCAGTGGCTTGTTTATATGCTACTCCGATGAAGTCTAGTGCCATTAGGGCTGAGATGTCTCGTGTTGGGGCTGTCATGTATACTGGGCCCTTATAGCCCATTTTATAGAGGTATGGAATTAGTCCTGAGTGGTCGAGGTGTGCGTGGGAGAGGATTACTGCGTCTAAATTGGCTAGGTCGAGTTCTGGTGCTTCTAGGTATGGGTATTTGTTTTTCCCCTGGGACGATACATCTACTCCGCAGTCTATGAGGATTTTTGAGATCGGAGTTTGTAATAAAAAACAGCTTCGTCCTACCTGTCGTCCGCCTCCTAAAGCAGTTATTCGTACCCATTCTTCCATTTTATCTGGGTTCCATTCTTTGTATATTTTTTCTCCGATTGAGTCTAGAAATTTTTTACGATAGGAGTTGTCTTGATATAGAACTTCTCTGATTTTGTCTGTGATTTTGGATGGAATTGCTGCGGAACGTTGGACTTGAGGTGTCCAGAATGTATTGACTTTGATTTTTCTTAAGAGTGAGCCGGCTTTTCCTATTGCTAGTCCTGGTTTTTTGGCTTCGATTATTACGATGCTTCTTTGTGGGTCGAAGATGATTTGTGTGATTTCGGCTTCTTTTGGGATTATTTGTCTTATTTTTTGCTCGGTTTCCTCTTGGGAGAGTAGGATTTTTTTGTCGGCTCTTAGTTCGAGACGTTTTTTTATTGTGTTGACGATTTCTTTGATTTGGGCGTCTCCGTTTTTGAAGAAGGCTATGTCTGTTGTGTATGCGACTATATTTGCTCCTTCAAAGATTGTTGAGGAAATTGTTCCTCTAGGTAGTGAGTCTTGGATTGTTTTTAGAATGTCTGCCATTTAGGAGTGCCTCCGGCATGCTGTTGGTTATTCTTCACGACTTGTTCAGTATATGTTATTAGATTTGATTTCATTTTTAATGTGATAGTTAATTATATTCTTTGTATACTGCTTCTACTTTTTGTTTTGTCACGTGTTTGATTTCTTTGGAAGTTATTGTGAATACGTCTATGCCGTGACCTGAGGCTGGATCTCGTTCTGAGGAAGACTTTATTGATTCAATTGCTAATTCTATTCCTTGTTCTATTGTTAATCCTTTTTTGTACATTCTTTCTAGGAGTCCGAGAATATATGGCATTCCTGAGGAGAAATTTGCATCGAAGTCTTCTACTTTCATTGTGCTTCCTGCTGGTTCTACGGAATATAGCTCTGTTGTGCCGTCTTCGTTCAGTCCGCCTACCATTAGTCCTGCCATGAATGGTATCATTGTGGGTTTTCTGATATTTTGGTAGTTTGATGTAGCGATTAGGTTTGCGGCTTCTTTTACTGTTGCTCTTTTTTTGTCTCGTAGTTCCTTTAGTTTAAGTTGTGCCCTGATTAGTTTTTTTGCTACTTCTATATCTGAAGATGTTCCTGTTCCTGAGATTACTAAGTAGTTGTTTATTGGGCAGACTTTTTGTGTGTTTTTGCTCATTACGATTTGTCCGCCTGCGGTTGTTTTTCTGTCTCCTGCCATGACTATTCCATCTTTGCAGACAATCCCGACTAGGCTTGTTCCTGTTGATAGTATATTTTTTTTCAGATTTTCGTCCATTTTAATCAAGAGATTCCTCTAGAATTTATAATATGTCGAAATTCTTTTTGTTTATAAGGTTTTTGGTGGTGTATGGGTGTTGTTAGGTTTTATAAGGGAAGCTTGTCTCTGTAGTGCATGAATTATGAGGAATTATTGAATAGTGCGTATGAGGATGTTGAGGTTAGTGATGTTTCAAATGGGCATGGTTCTGAGTGTTCTGGGCGGTTTGAGATAATGAAGGTTAGGGGGCATCATGAAGGGGTTAGGACTGTGATTAGTAATTTTTTGAAGGTAGCTGGCTGTTTGAGGAGGCGTCCGGAGCATTTGTTGAAGTTTTTAAGGAGGGAACTTGGGATTCAAGGGGAGATTAAGGGAGAGCGTTTGATTTTGTCTAGGAAGTTGTCAAGTAAGAATATTAATGCTAAAATTGAGAAGTATGCGAAGAGATATGTGATTTGTGTGAAATGTGGGAAGCCAGATAGTGGGTTAAATGAGGAGAGTGGGAAATTGTTTGTTCGGTGTTTGGCTTGTGGAAATAAGAATGAAGTGCATAAAATTTGAGAGAATTAAATGTATAAGGAGGTAAAAAATGGCGATTGAAGGAAGATGTATGAGATGTAAAGAGAAAAGGAAAATGAAGGATGTAAATATGACTATGACTTCGCGAGGCGGATATATGGCTAAGGGGAAATGTTCTACTTGTGGTTGTGGAATGTGTGCTATCATGTCTAAAGTCAATGCAGAAAAGGCAGTAAGTGACGGCGAAGCGAAAAAAGCCTTTTAATTTTCATTTTTAGCGGTTTATGCTTCGTTGGACGAATGCTCATGTGTACTTACACACTTCGCAACCGTCCGCCTCGCCTAAACCTGCTAAAAATAAAAATTGTTTAAGTGAGTTGCGCGGGGTTTCGCGCTTTTTTCTTTTTTGGTTAGTTTTTTAAAGTCTTGTGAAGACTTTGTGTTATGGGTAATATTTTGGTTAAGGTTCATGAGTCGTATCGTTGGGTTGTTGCGGTTTGTGATGAGGATGTTTTTGGGAGGAAGCTTGTCGAGGAACCAGGAACCAGGAATCAGGAATCAGAAGGGGGAGGAGAGCCACGTAATAGTGTGCCCTCTAACTTGGGAACTTCTGAGGAGGTTTCATCTTTATCGGGCAGGGTTTTGGATGTTTCGGGGGCGTTTTTTGATGGGAAGGCTATGAGTGAGAGTGAGGCTCGGGATGAGATTGTGAGGTGTGCGCGGGAGGATGCTACGTTTAATTTTGTTGGGAAGGAGAGCGTTGGTTTGGCGAAGGAGTTGGGGATTGTTAAAGACGAAGGTGTTTTGGAAATTGATGGGGTTCCTTTTGCGTTGGTTTTGATGTAGGGTTGAGTGTGCAGGATAGGAAAGTTAGGATGATTCGGAAAGGGTTTCTGTTTAGGTTAGTTTTATATATGGAGGGATTTATTCTATGTTATGGCGTTTGGAAAGTTTAAGGATAAGTCGAAGCCGAATAAGGCGAAGGTTTTTATTGGTGGCGAGGAGCGTGTTGTTCGTGTGAAGTTGCCGCGGGGGCGTGAGGTTATTGGGATTATTGCTCAGAGGTGTGGTGGGTCTCGGATGTTGGTTTCTTGTATGGATGGGAAGACACGGAATTGCAAGGTTCCTGGTCGGAAAAGGCGAGGTTTGTGGCTGAGGGAAGGGGATGCGATTATTGTGGAGCCGTGGGAATTTGATGATAATAAAGGAGATGTTTTGTTTAAGTATACGGATAATCAGGTTAGTAAGCTTAAGGAGATGGGGAAGTTGAGTACTAGTGACGAGGAATTTTGATTTCTAGTGATTTTTTTATGCGTTTTATATTTCGTTAGAAGAACGCTTACGCACGTCTGTGTGCTTCGCAACCGTCCGCCTCGTCTAAACTCCTATAATCTAGAATTATTGTAATGGATAATAATAATAATTATAAAGTTAAGGATGGTTTTTTTTTGAGATGAAATCAAAAAGAGTCACTGTGGGTGTTGTGATATATGAAGAAGATTCGGTTCTTTTGGTTAGGCATACTAAAAAAGCTAAGTTTAAAGAGGGTGTATATGGTTTTCCTGCGGGGGGTGTTGAGAATGGGGAATCCTTAAGGGCAGCAGCAATTCGAGAATTAAAAGAAGAAACTGGTCTTGTTACATTGGCTAGGGATTTATATGAATTACCCAAAAAAGAGAGAACTCTTGAAACGAAACATGGACCTAAAGATTTGATTTTTCATCCGTTTATTTGCGAGAATTATTCTGGAAAGTTAAGACAGTCAGAAGAAAATATTCCAGAATTTGTGGCGTTGGATTGTTTAGATGACATTCCGCTTGTGCATACAGATGTGAGAGATATAGCTAGAAAGTATTGCAATTAGTGGTTATAGGTTGGGCATTATCTTGAGGTTTGGTTTGGGTTGATTCTTTTGAGTGGGTATATTGGGAAGAATGGGATGAAGTGTTTGTGAGTTGAATTTCCCGTTACTTAATCTTATAAAGTTGAATTTTGTTGGTGTTTTATGAGAAATGTTGTTGTCCAGAATATGCGGAAGATTAAGCGGGCTGTGCCTAGTATTGAAAATAGGGTTAAGGTTCACATAAATGTCGGAAGTCGGGCCTCAAAAGGGCATGCTCCTGGTGGCACAAAGTCGGAAGTCGGAGGGTCGGTGACTATTAAGGGGGCTGAGTTGAATGAGTTTTTGGTTGAGAAGATTATTAGGGCTATTGATTTTGGGTTTGATATTGATGATGCTTTGTTGTTGTTGAATGAGGAGTTTGTTTTGGAGTTTATTGAGGTTAAGGAGCATACTCGGAGGAAGAATTTGAAGGATGTTAGGTCGCGGATTATTGGGCGAGAGGGGAAGGCGAAGAGGACGATTGAGAAGTTGACTGGGTCTGCTGTTGTGATTAAGGATAATAGGATTGGAGTTATTGTGGATGCGGATCATTTGAGTGCGACGGTTCAAGGGATTGAGGGTTTGATTTCGGGTTCGAAGCATGGGAATGTGTTTGGTTTTTTGGAGAGGGCAGGGGCTAAGATTAATAAGATGGATGATGATTTGGGTTTGCGGGAAGAATAGGAATGTATTTTAGATTTTGAGTAAAGTATTTGTATTTGATTTCGGAAGTTCTCAGATACGCTTCGGGGAGGACTCGAACCTCCGACATCACGGTTAACAGCCGTGCGCTCTACCTGCTGAGCTACCGAAGCATGAATAGATATCTTAATTTGGTTATTTAAAATTAACCATTGCATCAAGCCAAAGAAAATGCAAAAAATAAGAATCCAAATCCAAAAATCCCTAAAAAGAAACTGCGACACAATCAGCGAATATATCAACCAAATCAATCACCATTATACTTTCTCTAAAAAGGCTGAGTCTTGCATTTTTCTCATCCATCTCCCGAGAAAGCAGGGGGGCGACGACTTTCCCTCCTGTGAAATTTCTGATGAAAACTTTGCGGAGGTGTTGGTTGATGGGCTGTGATATAATTTTTCAATCGACTTATAAAATTTTTATTTGCGGATGCTGTGGAAATCACAACAAGCTTCATATTCGAGAAAGGAAACTAAAATTAAATTGTGGTCATTGTGGATACGAACTCATAAACCAACAGACACTTTTTTAATAATGAAACTCGAACCCCTCCTCGAAGAAATCATCGA
>DAOWCW010000011.1 GCA_030639395.1 archaeon | reverse complement strand
TCAGGAGTTAATGCTACTACGGATTTTTCCGCCCCGCACCTGATGCGATAAATAACAAGAGAAATTTGACTATATAAGCTTACCTCCCACCTATTTTTTTGCCACCTTCCACATCCCATCAAAATATTTCCGATAAGACTCTGCAACTATCTTACTATTTATCTTAAAAATTAAAGGCTCCCCTGTCCATACAATTATCGCCACAACATCCCCCTGAATATGAACCTCCGTCAACGGCTCGAAATCCTTGTCAAAATACCTTATTTCGGTATACTTATTCTTAGATTCTTCTCCGTGATATCTTATCGAAGAATTAAAAATCATGCGAACTTTAAGCTTTTTTGCCTTCCTTTTAATATTATGATTCATCCAAAAATCTCTTCCCATTATTTCTATTGAATCTTGAGGTGCCCCAAACACAAAATAATCCCCACCATTCAATGAAGCGTTATAAAAAGATTTAATGGACTTAACCCCTCGAGAAATTGTAGCCTCTTGCTTTTCTGGAATCTCTTTTGTCTTAGATTTTATTTCTTTTGCAAGTTCTTTTGCAAGTTCTTTTTTTTCAACAAGCTCTCTTTCCTGCTCATCAAAATAATGCAAAAGAGCATCTGGAGAAGATACACTAAATACTTTTCTCCCATCCTCTACAATAAAATCCACAAGGCCTTTATCAATCAATTTCTCCAAATTATCATAAACAATATTCTTGTGAAACTTAGTATCTTTAATTAATTGGCTTGCATCCGATGTCCCAAATTTAATTAAGGAAACATAAACCCTAGCTTCATTTTTATTAAATCCTAATCTAATGAAATTTGCGATATCCATAGTAGTCATAAGATATGACAACCAATATTTAAAAGTTTCTATTTTTATGGAGATTTATGGAAAACAGAAAAGGAAAAAGCCTAGAAAATATTGCAGTAGCGGGGGTAACTATTGCAGCGATAGCCCTGATAGGCGTATTAACTGCTAGATCACCAAGGCCCACAATTTTAGATATAACCCCTAGATTAGGAAAGCAATTAGAAAGAGTGCAAGCGGTTACGCAAGGTCAAAAAGGAATCCTCTTGAAAGCATACGACAAAGAAAGCTCAAGAGAGATTTTGTTTTATGATTGGGGTTTTGATGGGACGTTGGATGAAGTCGCAATTCATGGAAGCGGAGGTCAATACAAAACCCACAAACCAAAAGATATCATGCAATGGACTCCAGCGTATAATGAAGTTAGAAATAAATTAAAGGGAACTCTGTTTGAGCCCCAATTTAATCATTTTGTAAAAAGGGATCATGTGAGTTATGTGAATAAATTAGATGGCATGAAAAAATGAAAAATATAAAATTTAAGAATTAATAAAATGTATACAGCAAAATATAAAATAACAGAAATAAATTCTGAAGATAAGAAAAAAATTAAATCTTGCTTGGAAGCAAAATTTAATTTTGGACAAGAAGTTGCCCCTAGAGATAAAGCCAAGGTAGAAGATAGGATTAGAGGTAGTCAATCAGGTATAGATAAGTATTTAGAAAGTAAAAACTTTCTAAAGACAGAGTTTGCATTCCCTGATCAAACATATAAAAGTGAGGTTGAAAATAAAAGAATAATAATAGGCGAGAATATCTTCAAATTGGGTTTTAATTTCTACATGGATGTCAGCGAAGAAGTTTTAAGAAAAGATATGTTTGATTTAGATGCTCTGAATCATTTTATTTTAACTGGGAAGGTTAAATGAATCTCAAATTTCAAATTTATAAAATCGTCAAAAATTACCATTTTCTAGATCGCGCGAAAACAGAGCGCAATATTCTACCAAAAACCAAATACCAAAAACCAATCACCGCGAAGCCAAACTTCGCTCAATATCCATAACCCGCTTCAACTTAATAAGCCTCTCCTTTCCAAAAATCCCAGCCTTCAAAAACTGTCCTCCAAACCCAACACAATAATCCGCCAAAATATCATCCATGGTTTCTCCACTTCGATGCGAAAAAATCATCACAATATTATTCTTCTTGCAATATTCAACAACCTTTTTCACCTCCAAAATCGACCCAACTTGATTCGGCTTAATAATCATAGAATTAATAACCCCACTACGAACCGCACGCTGCACCCTCTTCAAATGCGTCGTCGTCAAATCATCCCCAACAATCAAACACTTTCTTCTAATTTTCTTCACTCCCTCAGTCAATGATTTAAAACCTGAAAAATCTTCCTCATTCATCCCATCCTCAACATAAAAAATCCCAAATTTCCGAATCAACTTAATTATATAATCAGCCTCATCAACTTTATCCCGAATTAATTCCTTATTTTTATATTTATAATAACCGTTCTCATAAAAACTAGAAGACGCAACATCTAATCCAATCTTCAAATCATACCTCTTAGCAACTCTCTTCAAAATCTCTAAAACCTCTTCGTTATTTCTTCCAGTCATCCAAGCTCCCTCATCATTCCGAAGCCTCCTCCACTCCCGAAACAACCGACTACCGACCACCGACCACCGACCACCACGAGAAGAAGCAAGTAGTTTCTTCGCGTACTCGTATGCTCTCAGATTCTTAGTCACAGCTCGACCAAATCTTTTCTCGTTCCCAATCAACAAGAATTCCTGAAAGTCAGGCCTTTTCCCGTCAATCATCTTCGAATGCAAACCACCCCCAATACAATTCCCAACCGGCATCGGCATTTTCGGCTTCAGTCCACGATTCACATCATCATTAATAAATTCCCAAAGCTCTTTCCCACAATCCTTCGCAGCCGCCCTCAAAAAAACACCCTCAAGAGCATACCAAACATTCCCGCCAAACTTTCCAAATCTATTCTCAAATCTAATCATCAATTCGTTCAATCCCTTCAAATCATCAATCTTCTTCACAATAAAATTTCTATGCACCAACTTTCCACAAAAAACTTTCAACATATTCATACTCTTGCCAATACCCTTAGAATTCCAACACGCAATCTCACTTTTTCCCATAGACTTTCCCGACGGCGCCGAACATCTAAAGGTACCCTCATAACTCTTAAGTTCAATCTCAATACTCCGCTCCCCACGCGAATTCTTCACGAACCGCGGCACCACACTTTTAACAAACATAATCTATAAAGCAAAAAAGATATTATAAACTTTACCCAAAAAAATTAAAAATTCAGTTGCATATTCAAAAATCTAATGCCTGTGAAATATCACTTTCATTCCAACTCAGCTTCAGCAGAATCAGCATTGTTCTCATTACTCTCGTCACCAGAATCATCAGCATTCATACTTCCATCCGCAACAATTTCAGCAACAATCTCATTCTCTTTAGCAATCTTCTCCTCATCCGAAGGAACTTCCTCATCAACCTTGATATTCTCAATCGCTTCCTCATTCCTCCTCGGCATAGGCTTACTAACAGAAATAGGCAAAATTCCACTATCTAATTCTTTTTCAGCAATCTTCAACGGATCAAAATTCATAGCATCAAGTTCACTTTCATCAACATCAACCAATAAAGGAGCATCCATAGAAATTTGCAAACCTCTCGCTCCAATAATTCTGGCTCTTTCATACTTAGAAAATTCCTGTACTGCCATCTTATCCAAAAACATGTTCCTTAATCTTAGGAAACATATCTACCCATTTAGATTCAGCAAGCTTTAAAATATTTTCTATATCACTATCTGAAATAGTCCCAGCCAAACCTTTTTGCATAGCCGTAATCCTAGCTTTCCCATCATTATCTCCCATAGCAACAGTTAGCCTAAACTTCGAAATAGCTTCTTCGTCATGTCCAACATCCGCAACAATAGCCTTCCCAATTTTATGGAAAGTCATACTAAAAGACAAAACTTCTTTATTCAAAGGAATTCCTTCACTCTCACTATAGCCATCAATCTTATCCTCTTCCTCATTATAGATAGGCATTCGAGCCCTTCCAAGAGCAATCAAAGCAGCTAATCCAGCAACGTCCAACAAGTTTCCATCATCATTAATTGCAAAAATATCAACAAAAACCTGATAAACCTTTTCACCTTCCCTGATACACAAAGCCTTCATATCAATAAAACCAGATTCTCTAATTCCTCGGTCAATAACTCGAGCAAGCTCAACAGAATTAATTCCAGGCCTACCAATATCAAACTGTTGCGAAGCCATAGGATGCAACTCAGCACTAGTCATAAAAGTTCCACTATCAGGACTATCAGGATAAGGAACAGCCAAAGCCAAATGAACACCAGCCAAAACCTCAGTCTTTCCAAATTTAACACGAACAGCACTTGACGAATTCTTACTAATACCATTTTCAACAACAAGTTCTCTATATTCATCAGTCTTTCGACCATCAAGCCTCTTTCCTTCATTTAAATAAGACTCAATCTTTTCCTTCTGTAAATTAGGCATAATAAATTTACTCATCTTTTCCTCCAGCATTCTTCAACGCATCCATTTGAACTTTCAAAATATCATCACAAGCCTTCTTTCCCATCTCAATAACTTCCTTAAACTCATCAACAGAAATTTTACCATCAAGCTGCAGAAGAGCAATCTCCTTAGTTCTCGAAGTCAAAACAATAGGAATATCAGTAGAGCCTTCACCATCATGAAAAATAGAATCTTCAAACTTATCTAAGTCAACAACAAGAGTCTTATCAATCTTACCAACACCAATAGCCGAAACCATTTCCTTCATAGGAATTCCAGCATGAGCCAAAGCCAAAGCGGCAGCATTAATACCAGCAACTCGAGTACCAGCATCAGCCTGTGGAATCTGAATAAAAACATCAACTACAGTATTTGGAAAACCACTCAAATCAACAACAGAACTCAATGCCCATTCAGTAACCTTGCCAATCTCTTCACTTCTTCTATTCGGTCCAGGTCGAATCCTATCCTCAACAGAAAACGGCATCATACCATAAGAAACTCTCAAAATACCAGTTTGTGCATTCTGCATATGTTGAGGGTGCAAAGTTCGTGGTCCCCGAACAACAGCAATAGCTTTAGTCTTACCAGTTTCAAAGCTAGCAGAGCCATCCGCGCTTGGGACAATTCCAACTTTAGCTTTCATAGGACGAACATCTGTAAACGTTCTTCCGTCTTCTCGTTTTGTATAAATTCCTTTCGCTGCCATTATTCTTTATCTGTGTCCTCCGCAATAACTTCAACATCTCTGCCATCCAAACCCATTTTCTTAATCATCTTTTCAACCTTCTCAGTCAAACCAACACTAATCACATTCTCTCCAATAAACTCAACAATTTATCCAGCTATGACTTCTTTATCAGTATCTTTTCCACTAATCCAAATTTTTCCATTCTGCCCAACAGTCACATCGCAACCAGTCGCATCCTTAATCATCTTAACCATGCTTCCCTCTCGTCCAATAACTCTAGGAACCTGATTAGACCCAATAGAAATAATCATACCACCTTCAACCTTACCATACCCTCTCATCTTCATTGAAACATCAACTCCCCTAGACTTAACATCCCAAACCTTAACAATAACAGACTCGCCAAAATTCAAAAACTCAGCCATCTCATTTTTATTAACATACATAGGAACCTCAGCTACAGGCAAAAAAGCATTCTGAGCTCCGCCAAAATCAATCAACCATCCATTAAAAGTAATATCAACAATAGTTCCAATAATAGTATTCCCTCTCTTAGGATAATAAGCGCCACTCACAGGAACAACTCTAACATGCTTCTCAAAAATAACCGCAATCCCATATCGACCAGCAACAACGTCAGCACCATCCCTATAGGCACCGTCGCCAGGCAAAAATTCATTCCCAGAAACAACTGTTTCTCCTGGTACAACAATTTGTCTTTTTTCTTTAACCATATTCTTCGTTCGAGATAATCGATAATGCGTTCTCGTCATCCATTGATGACCATATTTTTCTCGTATAATTATTTTTGTAAAAAGTGGTTTATAAAGTTTTCTACTAAGATTAATGTTTTGCCAGTTCTTTTAATAGTGCCTTGTCTTCTTTTAAAACTAATTGACCAGCCACTATTACTAACTCTAAAAGCTTCTTGTCATTTTTAGAAAGCTCATAAACTACCTTTTTTATCACTTTAACTGCCATCATTATTCTCCTTAAGTGATAGATTAACGAATATTTTATTTATATATGTTTCCACATCTTTCTCCTCAATTATTTCACAATTATCCTCAAGCCAGATTTTTATTTCATTAAAAGATATTTTACTTTTATATTCTGCGACCCTAATAATAAAATCTACTGCATCTTCATACTCAACCTGAAGGTGACACCTGTTAACTAGCATAAAAGTTTTTGCAAATACAAATGCTGAACGTTTATTCCCATCACTAAAATGATGTTTTCTAGCAAACTCATTTAGAATAAAAGCGCCAAGACTTAATGGATCCCCTTGCCTTTTATTAGTATGATTAAGAATTGAATAAACAGAGAAGTATATCCCTCCCTCATCACGCACCCCCTGTTCACCTCCAGATATTTTAATTATCTGCTCATGTATCTTCAACATTGCTTCTTGATATTTTATAGCCAAGCCCCGAGGAATCTTTTTCCTAGGAGCATTCCAATAAGGAGAATGGCATTTACGATTAGGGCACTGCTTAGGAAGTGTTTTGCCCCTTGTTCTCCATGTATGATAACATCTAGTACAGAAAACTATATTGTTATTCCTAACCATATATGATCATATATGATCATATACTTAAATGTATCGATTCTTAATTTTTTAATTACCCTTAATCTCCTCACTCATAACCGACCCCGCTGTCGCCCCATTCACCCTATCATAAAAATCCATAACCAAACCACTAGGAATCTCAACAACAACCTCCAAGTCTCCATTATTCTTCCAATCTTCCCTAACCATAAACTCTTTCACAATCCCATAAGCCTTCCCAGAATGAATTGCCGGAATCAGCAACTTCACCTTCTTCCTCTCAACACTAATAACCAAGACCTTCGACAACTGGTTCAAAATCTCCTCAACTTGCATTTCAACAGGCTTATTTTTAACATTAACATGTGCCTCCTTCAAGGCCTTCATAATTCTATCCGGCGTATAAGGCCGACCCTCAGGCGACACAGCATTCCGAACCAAAAAATCCACAACCTGCTTATACTTTTTATCCTGCTCCCCCTTCATCGACTCCGCAGTCCGCACAACTTCACCACTCTTTATAATTTTCTCAGCAATACTCACAAAATCACTCGTTCCAAAATTAACCTCCAAATCATTCATAGAAGCTCTCTCTCCACTTTTCAAATTATGAAAAACAGCATCGCCCAAAACAGCCACATTCAAACTCGCCCCATCCTCACCTCTTCGAACTTTCATAGCCTCTTCCAAATCAACAAGAATTTCATAATGCTTTCCACTCTTCTTAATCCGTGCAGTAGTATTCACCATAATAAAAATAAAGCTCCAAAGTTTAAATATCTATCTCAACTAATGAATCAAAACAAAATACAAAAATTACTTCACTATACTCTCAGCTCATAAACTCAAACAAATCACAAAGCTCACTCTAATGCCTAATTTCTCACAATAACTCTTTTCCACTAATCTTCAAAATCTTAGCCCCATTCTTACCCTTCGACAAAATCCCAGCATCAAACCTCTCAACATCAAAACTATCTCCCTGTATTTCTTCAAAAATTTCCAAGATCATCTTCAAACCCTCTTTACTAGTCAAGCCAGCCTTATATTTAGCCCTCAACATCTTCCGAATCTTCTCATCCTTCTCTCCAATCGCATTTGCCTTAAACTTCAAATAATTTCCAGTAATATCTGTAGTATACAAAACAGGTTCCCCATTAAAACCAGCAAACATCATCGAAACACCAAAAGGTCTCGCCCCACCATACTGCGTAAACTGTTGCTTAACATCCGCAATATCCCGAACAATCGATTCCGTACTAGGTTCCGAATCATAAGTAATCCTATGTTGCTGAGCCAAAACCCTAGCCTTATCAATCAAAACACGAGCATCAGAACTAATCCCCGCTGAAACACAAAGAATATGCTCATCAATCTCATTAATTTTATTCGCCGACTCCTCAATAATCAAACTATCTCTCTTTCTCCGATCACTCACAATAACAACCGCATCATCACAAACAATTCCAACAGAAGCTGAACCTAATCTTATCGTCTTTTCCGCATACTCAACCTGCAAAATATGCCCATCAGGTGCAAACATAGTCGCCGCCCGATCATAACCCATCTGCTGGTGCTGAACATCTTCCATATTAAAATCTAAATTACCCAACTTTTAAGTCTTTTGGCTCAGTAGAGGTATGTCACTTGGACCCCCTCAATCCCTTTAGCGTTCCCGACACCTTCTCAACCCGAATTCCGACCAAAGCCAAAGCAGCCCGAACGTCATCCAAACTTTTAACCAAACAACTTCCAATCATATAACCTCTTTCCAAATTCCACTTTTTCTCTCTAGAAACATCTACTTTCAAATAGGCCGCTTTAGCAAAACCCAAAACTCCAACATAATCCAAAATCGCATCCTCAACTTTTCCACCCGTAGCCCTAACCAAAAAATATCTCCTCTTATCTCTAGCCGACGGCCTAAGTTTTAATTTTCTTATTTTTTTTACCATTTTTATTTTTAAGTTTTCTTTTTCCAGTCTTCGAACTTTTTAATTTCTTCGATTTCCTACCCAGCAAAACTATAACCAAAATAAAAGCAACAATACCCACCAAAACAAAACCTCGCCAATCTTTCTCTTTGTCCGTCACTCGAAAAACCCTATCATCTTCAACATAATCACTCTCATTTAAATCTTCATCAACCTCATCAACAATCAATTCGAAAATCCGCTTCACACTAACATTCGCATTCCCATTAGAAATACTATTCAATTTAACAACTAGGTCATAATAATCAGCCGAACTCAAATTCAACTTCACTTCTTCACCAACACTCAAATTCAAATAAATCGGATCACTCGTCACAACAACCTCAGCAAAATCAATCCCAACTTTTTCCATCCTCAAACTATGACTCCCCGATACCAAATTAAAATTCATCCTATCCTTCGCCCTCAACAACCCAGATTTTCCCTCCCAAAATTCCGCAGCCTTAACATTAATCACATTGATACTAGAGCCACCTCCACCTCCACCACCAGAAGAAACAGGAGTAGCGCTCGTAGCAAAACTCCCCGAAACATTCGCACAGTTAGATGCCCTATCGCAAGACCTTGCAGTATAATTATGGCTAGTAGAAGAGCTCAAAGAGGAATGTGTTACAGAGTGAGAGAGCGTATAGCTAGGAGCCCCACCCGCTCCCCCGCCACCTCCACCAACCCAAGTAACAGTAGAAACCGTACTGGCCTCTTCATTAGTTGTCCATGAGACGGTTGCAGAATTCGAGGTAACACTAACTTCTAAATTAGAAATCACCGGAGCCGTAGAATCATACTCAACCGAAAAATTAACACCACCACCTTCATCCGAATTGTTATTAAAAGCAACACAAGTCCAGACATAATCTCCCTCACTCAAAAAAGTATAATTAAAAATCGTAGTATTATCAAGCCCAGAAATATTTCTAGTCTCGCTCCAATTCAAACTCCCAGAAGAATTCCAAATCATAAAACTCATATTAGCTAACTCATAAGCAACATCACTTTGAGCATTACAACTAAAATTAGTCTCATTCAAATTCGTATAACTTCCATTCACAGGAGAATCCAAATCAACCTCAAGTCCACCAACAGTCAAGCTAAAATTAGAAGAAGCACTCCCTAAATTTCCCAAATCATCCTCGACAAAACAATTCCAGTCATATTGTCCCTCATTCAAATTAACCAAGTCAAAACTCGTTTCATTTTCAGTCCCAGTCAAATCCTCACTACTTTCATTATAAAGAATCCCACTAGAATTCCAAATCCGAAAAGTCACATTCGCTAACTGCCAATCACTAGCATTACAAACAAAACTCTGATTCACACTTAAATTAACATGATTATCTACAGGAGAAACGAGCGTTACATTTGGGGTATCGATATCCAAAGAAAGTATCGCGTCATAAAGATTTATCCGAGAATAATTCCTCCCAGACCCAGCATCATAAATATTAAACCCAGTTTCATTAAGACTAGACTCAATCTCCAAAGGAGTCATAGTCCTAGAAGTCGAATATAGCAACTGATTAATAATTGCAATAGCTCCGCTAACCATAGGTGTAGCCATCGAGGTGCCAGTTAAAGGAAGATATCCTCCACCATTATCAGTAGAGTTAACACCAGTAGCAATACCAAGTAACTTTACCAAAGAATTACGATTCCCATCAGAATACATACCACCAGATTTGTCAGCACCACCAACACCAATAACTTTCGAGAGACAAGCGGGCGATCCAATAGCAGTCACATTCCCATCATTTCCAGAAGCTGCAACAACAGAAATATTCTTAACAAAAGCCGCACTTACAGCAGGCACAAAAGTCTCACCAAAATTAGAATCGCAAACAGAAGAATACAAAGTACCAGTCCCGAGGCTCATGCTAATAACAGAAATATTATAATTTTCTGAATTATCCACACACCAATCGATAGCATTTATAATACCAATAGTCGTCGCCTCACTTGTCGATGCCCCCGGAAAAACCTTAACCCCTATCAGCCCAACGCCTTTCGCAATCCCATCAATCCCACCGCCAGCCCCAACAATACCAGCAACATGCGTCCCATGCCCATTTAGATCTTCCTCTGAACAATTTTCAATACAGGCTCCATCAATACAATCAATATTACACGCGGTTAAATTCCTCCCAAGAATATCAGGATGAGAATAATTAATTCCAGTATCAATAACACAAACAGTTCTAGAGTTACCAGTTAAGTTTATTCCCGAAACCTTAAGGTTCCAAGTAGAACTAGCATTAACCAAACCAACCGAGTCATCCAAGTAAATTTTAAAATATCTAAGTAGCTCAATACCGACAACATCTTCTTCAGCCAGTAGCCTCACTAATTCCTTTTCATTAATTTTAGTTTCAACCAATTCATTACGAGAAGCTTTCCCTAAAGAAGAAGAAGTCGAAATCCCAGAAGAAACCTTATCCCTAGCTACAATAACCTCAATCTCCTTCTCTCCAGAATCAAATTTCTCAAAAATTTCTGGATCAACACTCACCTCCCCACTAACAAAAAACCCTAACATCAAAATTCCCAAAACAAAAATTCCCAACCTCATCCCGCAACACACTTCCCATCTAAATATTCACAAGATTCAATCTCGCAAGAATAAACAGCAGCACAAAAAACATCCCCACTACAATTTTTTTCTTTTTCAATTTTTTCAGCCTCACTTTTCAAAATACACATCTCTTCACCCCCATTCGCACACGAGCAACACCCACTCTCAACCTTTACACATTCCTTAAACTCGCCAGAATTCCACTCACCAACAAACCAAAAAAACCCCACAACTAACAAAACTAAAATAACAATAATCTCACTAATCAACCCTCGTTTATTCATATCGACTTAAATTCCCACGACATTAAAAACATTCCGAAAACAAGACAATAGTAACTATTACATTCTCTCACCTCTTCATCTTCACTTCACCTCGCAAAGCACCAAACTTTAAAAACAATAACCTCTTAATTAAATCAAAATGGTGAAAATACACACGGTTGGCGGATTCTCGGAAGTCGGAAAAAATATGGTAGTCGTCGAACTTGAAGAAGACGCATTTATATTTGACCAAGGATTCTTTCTCCCAGCAATCGTATCAATGCAAGAACGAGACAAGGTTCTAACCGAACGAAGGCTAAAAAATATCAAGGCAGTACCAGATGATTCCGCAATCCAAAAAATCAAACACAAAGTCCGAGCACAATTCATCTCCCATGCACATCTAGATCATGTAGGAGGAATCCCATTCTTATCCGACAAATACAACGCCCCGATTTACGGAACACCTTTTACAATCCAAGTCCTCGAGTCCCTTCTAGCCGACAACGACATCGCCCTAAAAAACAAAAAATACTCAATAAAACCAAACACAACATTCGTCATTCAAGGCAAAAGCCAAAAATACAAAGTCGACTTCATTAATATAACTCATTCAACAGCGCAATGCCTAATGATAGCAATTCACACACCAAAAGGCGCAATAATCTACGCACCAGATTTCAAATTAGACGATACTCCAATCTTCGGACTAAAATCAAATTACAAAAGACTAAGAGAAATCTCAAAAGGAGGAGTTCTTGCTTTTGTTTGCGACGCGCTCTATTCTGCACACGAAGGAAAAACGCCTTCCGAAAAAATAGCAAGAGCAATGTTAGAAGAAACTCTAATAACAATTCAAAACCGAAATGCAGGAATGATTGTAACAACATTTTCATCCCATATAGCAAGATTAAAGTCAATCGTAGAATTCGGTAAAAAACTAAACAGGGAGGTCGTTTTCCTAGGAAGAAGTCTAGATAAATATTCAACCGCGGCAAAAAACGCAGGAATCGCTCCTTTCTTAAACACAGTAAGAATATCAAAATACCGAAGACAGGTAGAAAAAACCCTAAAACAAATTGAACGAAAAAGAAAAGATTATCTAGTAGTATGCACAGGACACCAAGGAGAACCAGGAGCAATTCTAGAAAGACTATCACGACACCAACTTCCATTCAAATTAAACAGGGACGACAACATAGTATTCTCATCAAGCGTAATTCCAACACCAGTCAATCAAGAACAATTCGCAAAAATGGAAGTGCGTTTGAAAAAATCAAAACCAAGAATTTTTAGAGACGTCCATGTTTCAGGTCATCCAAAAAAAGAAGATCTTCGAGACATTATGCAAATCGTGAATCCACAACATGTTATTCCAGCTCATGCCGGACTAGACAAAACAAGGCCGATGGCAGACCTAGTAGAAGAAATGGGATATAAACTGGGAAAACAATGCCACTTAATGGAAGATGGAGGTATACTAAAATTGTAGCACCCGTTTATAGAGCACAAGAAATTTCAGGTGGAATAAAAAATGCATTAGAGAGAGGAGAGTCCTTAGCAAAAGCAAAGCAAACTTTTATCAACGCAGGATATACTCCTCAAGAAGTTCAAGCTGCAGCACAAATGATAAAACCTAAATCTTCCGGATTCGCAAAACCACTGTCTCCCTCACAGTCTCAATCAGCCCCACTCCAGCCAACTCCAACTCAAGAAACAAAACCTAAGCAAACGACATCAAAAAAAACAATCATAATCCTTTCAGTAGTCGGAGTAGTTGTCCTAATAACAGCACTCGTCCTAGGTCTTTTCTGGAACAAAATATTCTAATGGAAATCTACCAGCCATCCGAAGATTCACACCTCTTTGCAGACTTTCTAAAAAAAGAATTACCAAAACTTGTAAATAAAAATAAAAATCTAAAGTTCATAGAAATTGGCTGTGGCTCAGGAATCTTATTAAAAACTGCATCCAAATTTCTAAATAAAAAAAACATTTGGACGTGCGATATAAATTCACAAGCAGTAAAATATTGCAAAGAAAAAGGTTTTAATGCAATCCAATCAAACCTATTTCAAGCTTTTAGTCAAGCAGGTAGCACGGAAGAACTACACAACACTCGAGAGAACCACCAACCCAAATTTAGCAAAGTCAAATTCGATCTAATTATTTTCAACGCCCCCTATCTTCCACTAGATACCCGAGAACCAAAATCATCCCAACTAGCAACAACAGGCGGAAAACGAGGAGACGAAATATCTCTAAAATTTCTAAAACAAGCAAAACAATATCTCAACAAAAACGGCAAAATTTTCCTTCTGATATCTTCCCTAAC
>DAOWCW010000017.1 GCA_030639395.1 archaeon | reverse complement strand
TGCATTGAGGCTCTGCTCTGGTGGGTGGAACAATGAAGCACTAAGTTCTAGATTTTGTCGAGGTTGAACGAATTCGGGAGTTACTTCGAAGTCTACGATGTAGTCAGTTGGCTCTCTAAATACATCTATTCGGACATAGCTCCCAAAAGCAAGAACTAATATTGCCAAGATGACAATTGCAATATAAAGTTGGTTACCTCGCCGATTCATAGAATAATGTAGTAACTATGGGTTAAAAATCTAATTGTTTGTATAATACTCACTCGCTACATTCTCTTTGGAGCCATCTTCATTTATTGCCCAAATCTCAGAGCAGTTTGTTCCATTAGCAAACTTATAGGGGTCATTTTCAATTCTATGTCCCGAGGGATTAACTATGATTTTAATATTATCGGGAGTATAATATTCTGCCCAAGCATGATCCCAGCAAGGTGTTCCTTCAATTTTTCTAACAGAGTAATTCAACTTTCTCATGATTTCAACAAAATAATCTGATTGTTCTCCACATCTTCCAAGTTTAGAACGAATTATCCAAGAAGCTGGAATGCCCCTATAAAAGAGCCTGAGTTTGTCATCAATTTTATGTATTTGCACAAATCCAAAATTTGCGATATGAGACTCATTAGTCGGATAATAAACATTTTCTTTTAACCAATTTAATAGTCTTGGGACAATTACCTCATGATTAGCTTCATTTCCAACTATGGTCTTTACATGTTCTTCTAAAATTTTTTCTCCTACAAAATAGTTGTGAATAAGAGGGTATATCAAGAAAATAGCTACTCCTGTGAGAATAATAAGAAATAGCCAATAAGAGGCAATTAGCTTATGAAATTTATAATCCATTTTCGAACCCTCTTGATCTTAAAAAGAACTAAGCCCATGAAAGTTATGCTAATCAATGAAAAAGATAGTTTAAACGTAAGTCTCAGAAAAGAAACCTCATTTTTTATTTCCTTCAAGTCAATTTGAAAGTTTGAAATATTTTGTTGAAGTATTGAAATATCTTGATATAGATTGATAAGTTCCCTATTGCTCACATTTATTTCTTTCGACAAATATAATTCTTCATAGTATTTAGATAAATTTTTATAATAATCTCTCTCCTCTGATATTATGTTTCTTTGATTAATCAGCTCATTTAAGTCTGATTCGTTATAACAAACTTTTTCACCCAGCTCTTCTTGAACTGTGTTTGTAGTTCCATCTTCTGCGATTATCAGTGGAGACAGAGCTAAGACAAAAAAGCTAATGAATGCAATTAGTTTAATCTGTTTATTCATGGGTTTAGAAGAAAAGGGCTCTTTTTAATATTTATTGAGGTAGGGATTTATCCAAAAATAATTTTTTATATTTATGTGCCCCTTATATATTCAATCTAATTTCGGTTTTTTCAAAAACATATCTTCATTAATTAATTTTAATGCTGGTTTAAGATATTTAAATTGCTTAATGGCTTTTAGGTAATTTTTCTTTTCATTTCTCACCATTTCGGCGTATTTTTTCGTCGAGTCTTTCAATAGAGATTCATACATCTTATAAATCTTAGAAGTTTTATCCACTTTCCCTCTTTCGTCATTTACCCTTTTGATTTGGATTTTGTATTCAATTCCAAATATATTCTTCATAACCTCTTTTTCCCTCTCCTTAAATTCACGAAAATACGATATCTTTGGATGACTTATTGCAACCCATTTCAATTGACTAAGACTAATTAAACTTGCAATAAATTTTTCTAAATCTTTATCAATTAAAGTATATCTATCCTCTTCTTTCAGATATATAACAAGCCCCAACTGAATAAAGAGGTTGATAATTTCCTTTTGTTTCTTTGTTAGATTTTTAAGATCAAAGGACCAATCAACAATTCCATATCGAATACCAATTTGCTCAGGGGGGATCCAATCTCTATCATAAATATACTCAATTTTATTAACCTGCAAATATCCTATTGGCTTAAATAAGGTTCGTTTAATTAAATGACTCATATCCTTTCCGTCTACACTTTTTGAGCCTTCAGACATTCTCTCAGTGCGAGATTGTTCAACTATTAATTCATTGAAATTAAAATTCTTTTTATTTAATATTTTCTTCAATTCATTTTCTTCAATCATTGATCTATCATTGAACAATAGCTTTCTTCCAACAAACTTTAGGACAGTTTTTACATCTGAGGAAGAATATTCTGAGAATTTCTTCTGAATTTCTTCTATCTTAGATTTATCGATAATTTTAGATAAGGTAATCCAAATGAGATATATTTCTTCGAGTAACTTTAATCTGCAAAAATAATCTAGTCTTCTTGTGGATTTATCATTGATTCTATAGCCACTCTTTGACCTTGTTAATTTTGGAAGACCATAATTATATTCAAGATATCTTTCCTTGGGTGAGATATATTTATCCTGGACTATGTTTCCATGGTGAATTATATAATCTCTATAATTTTTGATTTCATACAATGTTTGAAGATTCCTAAATATCTCCTTAAGTATAGGCTCTTTTTTCATTTTATTTATTTCAGCCTCAGCCTTACGATAATCATGATTACCCTTGTTGCTAATTTTCATTTTTTCAAATTCCCTAGTTATTTTTTCAAAAGAATCTATTCTTCCAATCTTTTTATTTAATTCTAACTCTCCGAGATATTTAAACACTAAATCAAGAATTGTTTTCAATTGTGTTAAAAAACTTTCAAATTCATAAGATAGCTTTATTTCTCTTTCTTCTAAAAGGGCATTCTTATTTTTGAATAATCCGTAGTGTTGTTTATATAAATCGAACGAAGAATTAAAGATATCTTCTTCAATAGACATACTTATTTGCTGGGCTTGTTTTAATTTAAAAGAAATTAGTTTTTCGTATTTGGAAGTTATTTTTTTATATTTTCCTCCAAGAGATTTTATCCTTTCAAACATAGCTGAAACCTTATCTATTTCTCTGGAAACTGCAATCAGGTACCAATCAAGCTTGTTGATTTCTTTTTGCTGCTGTTCTGATAATATTTTTGACATTGAATCTTTTTTCATAATGGGGGTTGGAATTAAAGGATATTAAACTTTTCTGATTGTTTTGAATTTTAATTAAACCTATTGAAGATTAGCTATATAAATAAACCAAGTATAATCTAGCCATGAGATCAATTTTTAATCCCCTTGGGAAGAAGTTTAGCGAAGTAAAAATGCAGAATTAATTAATTCAAAATCTATTTATCTAAAAAATTAACCAAAAATACACTGGAATTAAACATTTCTTTCTTACTCCCCAACCGGACGAAATAGAGAAGTATCCCTAAGATTCTGTAGAAATTATTGTAACAAGGGATTACATGAACTGGGTATTTCTTTCTTGCTTAGTTCTAACTAGTGCCTCCTGCACCAACTCCATCATCCTCCTTCCCTGTTCCCTCAACGCCTCCATCTCTTCCTTAATCAACTCATTCTCCTTTTCAGTTTTAGCCAATCTCCGTTCAAGTTCAGTCTTAGTAACATCAACCAATAAATCCTCTTCACTAATTGTATCCCTCATCCCAAGCATCTCCGAATAATAATGGATCTTGTCTGACTTCTTCCAGCCAAACCTGAATTTCAAAGCTGATTCACTTTTGTATCTAGGAAGCCAATAGCAGCATGAACAGTGTCGGAAATCGTACATTGTAAGGTCGGAATATTTTTCTCCTGCGGGAGTTTTGGAGTCTCCCAAAACTCTTTTTGCGAGTCTTTTTAGGTATTGATTAACAGATGGAGGTGAAATTTTAAACAAGTAATCGTCTTGCCCAAGTTCTTTTCTAGTGATATGGTCTTTTACTATATCAGAGCAAATCATTAATTTTATTCTTCTACCGAATGTCTTACTTATTTCGTCCCGGATATTTAGTTCCTTGTAGTTGTTAAGTAAATCTGAAACTTTGATATTCATTAGTTCGGTTGGGGCACGAATTCCTGTATCGAATAAGAACATGATTAAAAGTTTGTAATTGGGTTTAGCAGCATCGTATAATTGTTTGACTTCTTCTTCGGTTAGATACACCCATTTTGGTTTGTCTCTGCTGGTGTCTAGGTCCATTGTAATGTCGGGAATTTTGATGTTTATTTTTCTGTTTATTTTTTGATGCCAGTGCCAGAATGCTTTGAATATTTTTACGTAGTCGACGGTAGATTTATACTGGTCTCCACGTTTGTTTTTGATGGTGCCGTTTCGCATTCCTGAAAAATGGCTGTGTAAGTGTTGCTCGGTTACTAATGTGATGTCGTGTAAATTGTATCTTCTTTCGAATTCTTTGAATATGAAATTTAGTTTTTGTCTTAGTGTGTTAAGTCGAGGAAAGCTCCGAGAACCTTTTTTACTTTTTAGAGATACGTTGAGTCCACACTCCATATCTTCTAGATATTTTAGGAGGATATTTGAGTTTTTCTTACTGATGTTTTGGATTCCGCCTTTGACTTTTTCTTTCCAAGCGAGGTAGCATTCTTTGTGTTTGTATGGGTCTATCTTCATATCTTTGTTAATTTCTGATTTATTTAAAACCAGTTGGACGTGGATGGACAAAATCCGTCTCTGTAGGATCACAAAATACTAATACGCTCCCACCGGGATTTGAACCCGGGTCACTGCCGTGAAAGGGCAGCATCCTTGGCCACTAGACTATAGGAGCATGTATTTTATGGTCGATTTTAATTTTTAAAGGTATTGTTGAGTATTGTTTGTAATATTGTTTGCAAAATTTTTATATAGTTTCTTGAGGGTGAATTGTTATGAGGTGTTATCGGATTCGGTTTTCAGATTTAGCTGTATGTGAAATCAAGGGAGAGAAATGTCGCAAGTCTAGAATGAAATTTCCCGATGTTATGAAGGTTGTTGGGTTGTTTGAGAAATGCGGGAATTTGGAATTGATTCGTGATGGAGAGTTTTTGATTGGTGGATTTTGCGATGGGAAAATTACTGGAGGAAGAATTGATGTTTTGCCGGACGGGGTTAGGTTGAATAAGGGGTTTTCGCTGTTTGCTCCTCGGCTAACTATTCATGACGAGAAGTCTCATGGGCATTGGGATGTTATTTTTAAGAATCCTAGTGGGTCTTTTAGTTATCTTTATAGTTTGGATAAGGTGCGTATTTCGAAGGATAAGAAGTTTGGGTTAGTTGATGATTTTGAGAGGCACTTGCCTGAACTTAAACGTAATCTGATGAATGCGCTTAAGAGTGGTCGGGTAGCTGGTGGCGAATATCGGGACGACGACCTTGTTTTGGCAATGTTGGTTTTGCTGAAGACGAAAATGAGGGTGGGGGGTGAGATTTATTATAGGAGGAGTCGGCATAAGGGATTGACGACGCTGAAGAAGAAAGATTTGAGTATTGCTGGAAATAGAGTGACGTTTGATTTTATTGGAAAGGATGGAGTGCCGCAGAGTTTGAGTGAAGTTTTTTCTGATAAAGTTTTGGATGAATTGAAACGAGTTTTGAAGAAGAAGAGGCAGGATGATTTTATTTTTTTAAATTCGAATGGGAAAATTTTTCGAGATGTTGAGTTTGAGGCTGGATTTGAGAGGTTTTGTGGCGAGAGGTTTTATCCGCATATCGTTCGGTCGCATTTTGCAACTAGAGAAACAGAAAAATTTCTTCGAAAGGTTGCGGGTGATAGGTTGCGGGTGGCAAGTGATGCTAGGAAGTTTTGCTTAAAGGTTGCTTCGAAGTTGGGGCATAAAAAATTTTCTAAGAAGAGTGGGGACTGGGAAGATTCTTATGAGGTGACTTTGCATCATTATATTAGGCCAGATTTGGTTGAGAAAATTAAAAAATTGTTTAGTGCTTGTGTTTGAAGAATTCAATTTGACGGAAACGTTTTAGGACTTTTTCATAGCTGTCTTTTTCTACTAGAGTTTTGGTTTTATCTTTGTTGAGAAGTCGGAAATCGTATTGATTTGGGTCGCCTTTGATTTTGGATTTGCCTGGATAGTCTTTCCAGTTGGTTGATGATTTTGTTTTGTATTGAAGTACGATGGTTTGTCGAGGGAGATAGGATATATAATGGTTTGTTTTAATTTTTATGAAGTAACTTTGGCTGAGATAAACGCGTATAAGGGGAACGTTGTTGTTTGGAGTGACACCTAAATATTTATAAAGAATTTTTATGTTTTTGATTTATGGAAGAAGAAACGGTAACTCCTGTGGAGACTGTTGAGGACGCACCTGTTGTGGAATCGACTGAGGCTCCAGCAGAAGAAGCTAGTGAGACTCCGGTTGAAGAGGCTGCATCTGCTGCTGAAGAACCTGAGACTGCTTCTGAAGAGGCTGCTGAAGAAGAAGCTCCTGAGGCTGAAGAGGCTGAGGAAGCAACTGAAGAAGCTGCTGAAGAAGAAGCTGCTGCTGAAGAAGAAGAGACTACACCTGCTGAAGAAGCAAGTGAAGAAGCTCCTGCTGAAGAAGCACCTGCGGAAGTTGAATCTGAAGAAGCGAGTGAGGCTGCACCTGCGGCTGATGCTGAGACTTCTGAAGAGACGGCTTAATCTTTTGCATAAATTTTTTTATTAGCCGTCGGTGGTGAGAATCACCGGCTAATTTTTTTTACTTGTGATAATTTTAAATATGTGTTATCTTGTAAATATGATATGATTTGGGATCACAATATAAACGAGAAGATTAGTAAAAGAGAGTTTTTGAAAAAGATAAAGAATTTTGGAGATGAAGATATAGATGTGACTCGTCATGCGCTTTTTCGTCTTAATCAAAAACAAAGAAAAATTTACGAATCGGGAATTCTGAAAGATTTTGTTTTGAATAAAATTCCTGTTGAAATAGGAAGACAAAATAATGGAAATCTTGCTGTTCTTTATTTTTATGAGGAAAACAAAATAATTAAAATACTTTTAGATTTGAGACCCAATAAGATTTATATAGTTACTTTCTATATATTAAATAGGCAGCAGATGAAGGAATTGAAAAAATGAATAAAAGACATTTAGAGGCTAAAGGTTCGTTTGATTATGATTATGGTAATGATATGCTTTTTTTTAAGGTAGACGAAAGGGAATATTCTCATTCTATTGAGATGAAGGATTATGTGATTGATGTGGATACTGAGGGATATGTTGTTGGGTTGCAGATTTTTGAAGCTTCTCATTATTTTGATATGAGCAAGGTTTCTTTGAGAGAAGTAAAGAATTGGCAACTTAAGACTTTGGTCGAAAATAATTATATTGAGATTAGATTAGTTTTTAATGTGGTTATTAGAAATAAAATTGTTGAAAAGAATCCTATTCTTGTGCAAAAGGTTGAAGAAGAAATGGTTGATTCTAGTGTTGCTTCCTGTATCGCTTGTTAAGTACGGACCACAACCGTACATTCTACCATTGAAACTTTTTTTTAGAAATGAAGACGGAAGGCTTGGCCTGCTGGCATTCGATGTTGCGACATCTTCAATCGAACGATTCCAAAAGAAGGAAGACGGAAGGCTTGGCCTGCTGGCATTCGATGTTGAGACATCTTCAATCGAACCCGCGTCTTACGGACCACAACCGTACATTCTACCATTGAAACTTTTTTTTAGAAACAATAGACGGAAGGCGGGAATCGAACCCGCGTCTTACGGACCACAACCGTACATTCTACCATTGAACTACAACCGTCATTAATATACGATGATATCTTTCGTATAAAAAGCTTATGTCGTGGTGGATTGTAGTTTAGCAAATGATTTAAAGCGTGGGTAATTAGACTAGCTATGGTGAAGTCGTTTAGCTTGGTGAAAAAGCAGGTTTTAATTTTGTTTGTATTTTCAGTATTGGTTTCGGCTGGGGCTATTATTCATGGGATATTTTTTGATTTGGCTTTTGAGGAGATTAAGAGATTGACTTTTAGTGGGTTGATTTTTACTTTTGTGATTGTTTTTCCTGGGGTAATTTTTTTGGAGTGGGTTTTTGATATTAACAATAAGGGAAAGGCAGATAGGTTGGAGCGGAGGATTATTAAATTGGAAAAGCGGAGAAAGTAGATGAGTAGCAGAATAGTTAAGGGATTTCAGGATTTTGTTGGGGCCGAGGCAGCTAAGCGTGCTAAAATTCGGAAGGTGATCCAGACTGAATTTGAGCTTTATGGTTTTGAACCGGCGGAGAGTCCGATTGTTGAGGCGGAGGATTTTGTTGTTGGGGATAATGTTAGTGATGAGGCGGTGCGGGATGTTTTTCGGTTGACTGATAGGGGTGAAAGGAAGTTGGCTTTGCGGTTTGAGTTTACGTTTCAGTTGAAGAGGTTGGCGCGGAATCAGAAGTTGCCGTTTAAGAGGTTTCAGATTGGGCAGGTTTTTCGCGATGAGCCGATTCGGAAGGGGAGAACTAGGGAATTTACTCAGTGTGATGCGGATGTTGTTGGGAGTTCGATGAAGGATGAGGTTGAGTGTTTGAAGATTGGGAAGAATGTTTTTGAGAAGTTGGGAATGCCTGTAAAGATTTATGTGAATAACAGGAAGTTAATTAATGAGATTTTGGTTTCGGAGGGTATTGAGGAGAGAGATAGGGAGCAGGTGATTCGTGAAGTTGATAAGTTAGATAAGTTGTCGAAGAAGGAGGTTGCGGATAATTTGAAGAAGATTGGATGTGAGAGGGTTTTGAAAGTTTTTATGGGAGATGAATCTGGATTGGAAAAATATAATTTTTATGGAGAAATTGTGAAATTGCGGGCACTTTGTAAAATGTATGGTGTTGAGGTTGAATTTAGGCCGTTTTTAGCGAGGGGTCTTAGTTATTATAATGGGAGTATTTTTGAGATTTGGTCGGACGAGCTTGGTGTTTCTTTGGCTGCTGGTGGGGCTTATTTGGTTGATGGTGTTCAGGCGTTTGGGATTTCGTTTGGGTTTGAGCCGATTTGCTTGTTGTCTGATGTTGAGGGTGATGTTGCGGATGTTTTGGTTTTGTCGCTTGGGAAGGATGAGGTTGCTGTTGATTTGGCTGAGAAATTGAGGAAGAAAGGCGTCAGTGTTATGTTGTTAATGGATAGGGCTGTGGGTAAGGGTTTGGATTATGCGAATGTGAAGGGGATTGGGAAAGTTGTTTTTGTTGGAGAGGATGAAGTAAAGGCTGGGAAGTTTAAGGTTAAGGATATGGAGAGTGGGGATGAGGAGATGGTTTCTGGGGATGAGATTTTGGAACTTTGGATAAATTAATAGGTGGTTAAAATATTATTAGGATGGCAGGATGCAAAATTGGAAATTTGAAATTGGGAAGTCGTGTTTTGTTGGCTCCTATGTTAGAACCTAATGATGTTGCGTTTCGGTTGCTTTGTAAGAGAGCTGGGTGTGGGTTGACTTATACTGGAATGGTTTCTCCTTTGTCGAAGCAGAAGTTGGACTTGGATGATAAGCCGGCGTTGCAGTTGTTTGGGAATTCTGTTAGGGGGATTCGGAGTTTTATGAAGAGGCATGATTCTGAGGTTTCGCTTTGGGATTTTAATTTGGGTTGTCCGTCGAAATTGTCTAGGAAGTTGGGTCATGGGGCGTTTATGTGCAATGGTATTGAGGCACCCAAGGGTGTACCTCCTGCCCAGGTGGCATCTACTGGTGTAGACAGGGTCGGCAATATTTTGAGAGTGATGCGGGCTAGTACTGATAAGCCTGTGACGATTAAGATTCGGAAGAGTGGGGATGCTTTGGATATTGTTAGGATGGCGGAGAGGGTTGGAGTTGATGCGATTTGTGTTCATGCGAGAACTGTTGCTCAGGGTTATTCTGGTAAGGTTGATTATGATTTCGCCTTAGAGATTAAGAAAAATACTAAGTTGCCTGTGATTTTTAGCGGTGATGTTTGCGAGGGAAATGTTGAGAGGATTTTGAGGGATTTTGATTTTGTGATGATTGGGCGGGCGAGTATCGGTCGTCCGGAAATTTTTTCCGAACTTGTTGGAAGTCGGAGGTCGGTGATTGATGTTGGGTTTGGAGAGTATTTGAAATTGGCTAAGAGGTATGGATTGTTTTTTCGGCAAATTAAGTATCAGGCTATGAATTTTACTAAGGGTGTTGAGGGAGGGAAGAGATTGAGGGAGGCTTTGGTTGGGGCGAATTCGCTTTGCGAATTGGAGAAGCTCATGTCTCACATGGGATAGCTCACAAAAATAAATTTTTATGGAAAGGCTCACTTTATGGAAAGGCTCATGCTTCGCATGGGGGCTTGGCTGTTTCGATTTTTGTAAGAATTAAGAATATACTTGTTCGGAGTAAAGTTTTCTTAATGAAGAGTAGTCTCGTCTTGTTGGTGCTTTGTCCGCATCTACACTTGGTATGCTTTGGGCTCTTGCTATATTGGCTATCCTGTCATACATTAATCTATATTTTTTCAATTCTTGTTTACCCAGTTCTCCAGAATAAGACATACTTTTGTATCTCAATTTTCTTGCTCCTTTGAATGTTTTTGCCTTTTTTTCTAACTTGCTTTTTTGCTCACTCATTCTTTGCTTCTTTCCCATATTTATCTTTAAGAAAATTTCTTTTTAAGTTTTTCTTTTTCGTCATTTTGTAGTTATAATTTATGACATCACTACCTGATGTAACTATAAATTCCAAGAATAAGAAGAGGAAGAAGCGGAATGAGTCAAAGAAAAAGAAATAAATAGTGTCCTTTGTTTTGATTGTTATGGTTTGGAAGGTGATATCTGTGTTATTGGTTTTTTTGATGTTGGTTTTTAGTGTTATGTTTGTGCTTGAGAATTTGCCAATGGAGTCTATTGTGTTGAAGGTTAATCATTTGGAACCTGAAACTTTGGATGTTGTTGAGTATGGAGCGGTTCCGATTTTTGCGGAGAATATGAGGTTTAATCATAATTTGATTTCGTATTTTATTTCTGAGGATTGTGATGGGTCTAGGCGGAATGATATGGTGAGTGCGTTTAATATTTTTAGTAGGGAGGTTAAGTTGGTTTCGTTTTATGAGGGTGATATGGATGCTGATATTAAGGTTGGATGTTCGGATGAGTTTATCAAGTTGAGCGAGGAGTTGTTTGCTGCGGGCGAGGGTGGGCCGTCTAGGATTATTAATACGAGTGGGTTTAAGGTAATTGAAGAGGGGAAGATTATTTTGTATAATGGGGAGGATTGTCGGTATCCTATTGTGGCGTTGCACGAATTGGGGCATGTTTTTGGGTTTGATCATTCGGAGGATCCTAAGAATATTATGTATAACACTTCTGGATGTGATCAAAGGATGAGCGAGGATATGGTTGAAATTATGAGGGAGCTGTATTCTATTGAGGCTTTGAGTGATGCGCGGATTGAGAGTGTGAATGCGGTTGTTCATGGGAAATATTTGGATTTTAATATTTCGATTTTGAATGAGGGGCTTGTGGGAATTGATAGTATTAATTTGACTATTTTTGCTGATAAAGAAAAGATTGATGTTGTTGAATTGGGAAATATTGATATTGGATATGGCAGGACATTGAAGGTTGAAAATATGAAGTTGGGCGGGGTATCTGAGAGCGTGGAGTTTGTTTTGGATGCTGAGGGTAGAATTAGGGAGCTGAATAAGGAAAATAATGTTGTTGAGATGACTCTTGGGGATTAGGTTGTTTTGGTGTTGATAAGTGTTGTCACTATTGGATAGCTACAAATAGAAAGCCTTATATAGTGTAAATGCTTAGGGTTGATATG
>DAOWCW010000001.1 GCA_030639395.1 archaeon | reverse complement strand
ATTCCTAAAAATAAAAAGAATATGAAGCGTTGGCAAAAAGGCAATCAAGTTATTTATGCTCCTAAAGGTTTTAGAAATCCCTTTGAACCTTAATAATTCATCTCAACTAATTCAATTCATCACCTAACAAATTCTTAAAAACCCCCTCCCTTCCCAACAACAACAAAAAATACATACCCCTAATAAGATTCTCATGGAACACCGTAAAAAAACTAATCAAAAATAAAACTTCCAATCAACAAAAACTATTCTAGCTTAACAATTTTTAAAAACCCCAATTACCAACCACCACCAACTAACAACCAAAAACCAAAACAATGACCCACATAAAAAAAATAACAATACACGGCTTCAAATCCTTTGCAAGAAAAACCGAAATTCCTCTCGACAACTCAATGAATGTAATCGTCGGACCAAACGGAAGTGGAAAATCCAACATCACAGATGCTCTCTGCTTCGTCCTAGGAAGACTCTCAATTAAATCAATCCGAGCTGCAAAGGCCGCAAACCTTCTCTTCTCAGGAAACAAAACATACAAGGGGTCCCAAGAAGCATCCGTAATACTAACTTTCGACAACACAGACAAAACCTTCGCAATCGACTCAAAAGAAGTCACAATAAAACGAACCGTAAGAAAAACCGGACAATCTATCTACAGAATTAACAACAAAACAAAAACCCGCCAAGACATCTTAGAGCTCCTCTCACAAGCCGGCGTCGACCCAAACGGATTCAACATAATCCTCCAAGGCGAAATTCAATCCCTAGTAAAAGCAACCCCAGAAGAAAGAAGAAAAATAATAGAAGAAGTCGCAGGAATCTCAATCTACGAAACAAGAAAAACAAAATCCATCAGAGAACTAGAAAAAACCGAAGAGAAACTCCACGAAGTCTCAGCCATCCTAAGAGAAAGAACCACTTACCTAAAAAACCTAAATAAAGAAAGGCAAGAAGCAATCTCTTACCAAAAATTAGAAAACACAATAAAACGATGCAAAAAAACCCTTCTAGTTAAAACTAAAACAAAAAAAATAGAAGACATATCACAAATCGAAAAAACAATTAAAAGCATAAATAACGAAATAGAAAAAATAAAAAGAAAAATTCAAGAAAACAACTTTAGAGCAGAAGAATTTCAAAATAAAATTCTAGCAGTAAACAAACAAATTCAATCTTCCACATCAAACGAACAAGAAATCCTCCACAGAGAAATCTCCGACTTAAAAGCAGAGCTCGCAGGACTAGATGTCCGACGTGAAAACTTCGACAACAGGCTTCTACAAGGAAAAGAAAAGATAGACAAAATAAGGGAAAAGATAGAAATCCTAAATATAGAAATGTCAAAAATAAAAATCTCCTCTCCAGAAATAAAAAAACAACAAGAACAGCAAAAAATCTTACAAGAAAAATTCGACATCTTAGAACGGCAACGAAGAAAATTCTACATCTTAAAATCTGATATTTCAACCCTAGAAAACCAAAAATTCCAAAAAGAAAAATTCCTAATCGAATCCCAAAAAGAAACTCAGCTAATAGAACAAACAATCACCTCTCTCTTTAACGAAATCAAATACGAAAAATCCTCAGAACCAAACGAATCCCTAAAATTTGATACAAGCTCCAAAATAGAAAAAACTTCCGATCAAATATTAAAACTAGAAAAAGAACTCTTAGAAAAAGAAAAACGAAATGCAATTCTAGAGATGGACGTCAAACGAGAAAAAAAACTAAAGTCCAATATAACCGCCCTTAGATCATGCCCAATTTGCAAACAAGATGTAAAGGAAGATCACAAAAATAAAATCTCAACCAACGCAGACACAAAAATAAACACCGCCTCCAAGGAAATAGAAACAAATCTAAAAATAAAAATAGAAGATGTCGCCAAAATAAATCATTTAAAAGAAAGACTCAATAATCTCAGAACAAAATTAGAAGAATTAAGAATAGATAGAATTAAACTAAAAAATTCGAATGAGAAAAAAGAACAAATCAAAATCCTCACAGAAAAACAAAAAGACGCCCAAGAAGAATTAAAATCCTTAAATGAAAAAATACATTCCAAGAAAACAACTTACAAATCCCTCGCCAACATCGAAGAAAAATATGACGAAACAAGATTAAGTCTCCAAGAAATTTCCTTCACGGATATGGACGTCGACACAGAAATCCAAATGAAAAAACGAGAAATTGGAAGACTAACCTTAGAACTAAAAGCAACTCAACGAGACATAGAAGAATCTCAAATTGAACTAAGAAAAATAGAACTACAAATAACCGAAAAAGATAAAGAAGCCATCAAAAAAGAAATTGAAGAACAAAAACTATACGAAAAATCTCAAAAATTCTTCGACCTCAGAAACTCTCTCCAAGACCAGCAAAAAGTTGTAGAAACCGATATCATCGGACTTCAACACACCGTCAAAAACTTCGAAGACAAAATCAATCACAACAAAATCCAAAAAGCACAACTCGACGCACAAATAGAATCCCTAATCTCCGAACTTTCAGAATTCGTTTCACAAGAAATTTTAGTCCTCCCAACCGAACAACTAAAAGAGCGTCTCCAAAAATCTCAATTTAGAATATCACGACTAGGAAATGTAAATCTACGGGCACTAGAAGTCTTCGATAAAGTTGAAGAACAAGTAATATTAATAGAAGGAAAAGTAAAAATTATCCACGAAGAAAAAGAACAAATAGAAAAAATAATTCAGGAAATCGATAAGAAAAAGAAAAAATCATTCCTATCAACTCTTTCAGCAGTCAACGAATACTTCACACGAAATTTCACACAACTCTCCCGAAAAGGCGAAGTTATACTAGAACTCGAAAACAAAAAAGATCCATTCGACGGAGGACTAAATATCCTAATAAAAGTTTCTAGAGGAAAATACTTCGACATCACATCACTCTCAGGCGGAGAAAAAACAATGGTAGCTCTTTCTTTAATATTCGCAATTCAAGAATATAAACCATATTGCTTCTATGTATTCGACGAAATCGACGCCGCCCTAGATAAACACAACTCCGAACTCTTAGCAGCTCTAATAAAAAAATACATGACAACCGGACAATACATTGTAATCACCCACAACGACACCCTAATCTCTGAATCCTCAAATTTATACGGAGTATCCATGCAAGAAAATATCTCAAAAATTATATCTCTGAAAATTTAGTATAAGTCACAATACGAAGATTCCACACTTACCAACTCCCATAAAAATCACAAATACACCAATTTTATAAAATTACTCAAAAAAGCTCAAGCCCTCAAATGAGGGCAAAATAAAAATAAAAAATAATATTCAAGATTAGTAATAGCTAGTCTCTACTTCGTCGATTGGCTTTTCCTTCTTAGTAAGAAGAACAACCAAAACAGCGAGAAGAACAACGAACACGATTACAAGAATCACTGTTAAAGCAATAACGGATGAGGATACAGATCCACCAACAACGTTAGCACCAAAAACAGCTTGCTCACCATTAACATCTACAGAGAAAGTATAAGTTCCAACTTCAGTATTTTTAGCAGCAGTTACTGCAATAGAAACAGTTTCACTCGCATCTGGACCAACAGTAACAACGGAAGGCACGGACACACTCAAAACATCTCCAGAAACACTATTTAAGGTGAAAACCTTAACACTATCTGCAGAGTTAACAATAATTAAATCGTAAATTACCGTCTCTCCAGCATTCAAATCTTGATTCTTCACAGCAGCTAAAACAACAGTAGAAGCAGACTCACCAACACTAATCAACCGTGTCTCAACAGTCTCAGCGTCATTATTGTAAGCCATAATTTCCATCTCGTAAACACCACTAGCAACACCAGCAGGAACATTCAAGTATACCATTCGGTACATAGAATCTTCCTCGTTGTCATAATCTATATAATCCTCAGTTGGAATTAAATCTCCAACATATCCTCGAGCAGAAACACCCAAGGCAGGAATAGAAACAACAACATATGCATCGTCCATCCTATTATATCCAGTGTTTTTTACAACAACAGAAATAGGAAAAACGTCACCAGACTTAACCCTCGAGGAATAGTCAACAGACAAAATCTCGAAAGCATATGAATCTCGTTGCATGCTAATAGTATATTCTGCTTCACTCCGACCATCCTGAGAAACAACCTCTACATAAAGAGTATATTTTTCAGACAAATCATCAGAACCAGAAGGTAACTTCAAAGACAAAAGCTTAGTATAAATAACACCGTTCTCGATATCAAATCTATCCGTACGGACAGAAACATCATCTCGGTGACCTTCCATATAAACCTTAATCCTTACATCGCTAACATCATCAACAGCTTCAAACGTCACCTTAATAGGAACAACGTCTTCAACATCTCCGACCATAGTATCATCAGCACTAAGTAAAACACCGTTAAAATCAGTATTAATATCAGTAACTAATTCAGCCGAAGCAAATGTTGTAACAAATAAAGCTAGAACTACCACAAAAGGAATCAAAAGTAAATTTCTTTTCATATTTTTCATTTTAAATTTAGTTAATATCTATAATCAACAAAACCTATTTAAACCTTGTGTTTGTTGTAATTCTAGAGAGACGAAAACATTTAAAAAGTATACTTCAGTATACAATATATCGTAAAAATGAGTAACAACAAAAAAACAAAAAAACCAGAAGGAAAAATAACCACAATAAAACTCTTAGAAGAAACTAAACTTCGAATAGAAAAACTCCGAGAACATAAAAGAGAATCTTATGACGACATTTTAAGAAAAATTCTCTACGTCCTGAACACAGCAAGAGACTCTCCAGAAAGAGCAAAAAGAATTCTGGAAAGAATCTCCGACCTAAGACACAGGATGCTAGAAGAAGAAAAACAACAAAAAGAAGATTTAGAAAAAGAAAAAAAACTGAAATAAATAATTACTAATCACTTCCAAAATGCCAAAATTAAAACTAGGAATTATAGGTATACATCAAACATCAAAAACCCCACACATAAAAGATCTGGCCCAATTGGCAAACAGCGCTTTAAATTTCAACCCATTAGGTAAAATAATAACACTCAAACACGTAGAAACTATGTACACAAAACCTTCTCAAGATTATTCACAAGAAGAAAAACAGGCAAATACACTGCAAAACAAATTAGACATAATAGCCATAATAAAAGAAAACGTCTGGATACATTATAACAAAAAAACAAAACTAATCTACTCCACAAATAACCCCATTAATTTAGCACATGAGATAGGGCATTGGCTAGGATTAGTTCATCCAAAATTCGACTGCGGACAACACTGCACCAAAAATTATGCAAAGAGTAAATGTGATTTCTCTAGAGAAATAATGGGATGCGCAGGAGCCCTTGAAGAAACAATAGGATTCTCAGAATCAGACACAGACACCATAATTAAAAAATACCTAACCTAAAATTTGCAAGATATCCCCAAACACCTTCTCAATACTTTGCTCTCCATTAATCCTAACAACATCATACATTCTCAAAATCTTCTCCGTTTCATCATGGTAAATCTTCAACCTCTCTATCAAAGCATCCTCACTATCATCTTCTCTCCTCGTCAACTCTCCTCCACATTCATCACAAATACCCTCAGTTCTAGGTCTCAAACTATTCACATTATAAATCGCTCCACACTTCAGACAATTCCTCCTACCACAAACCCTCCTAACAGCTTCCTTGTCGCTAATCTCAATCTCAATAACCTTATCAATATTATCCTCCTTGTCCGTATCAGTGAATGCCCCAGAGGCAGAGGGCACACTCTTGAGTGCACCAATCCCTTTCAGCTTCTCAGCCTGACTTACATTCCTCGGAAACCCATCAAGAATAAAACCCTTCTCACAATCCGCCTCCTTTAATCTCTCCTTCAAAATACGAATAATCAACTCATCAGAAACCAACCCTCCCCTACTCATAATCTCACTAACCTCTTTCCCAAGCCTCTTCCTATCCTCCGTCATCTGCCCTCCGTCATCTCGTGAAGCAACTACCTCACGAAGCAAATTCCCACTAGAAATATGACAAAGCCCAAACCTCTTCGCAACCATCTTCGCCTGTGTTCCTTTCCCAGAACCCTGAGCCCCAACAAAAATCAATCTCATATTATTACAATCCCGCCTCTCTATTTAAAATTAAGTAAAAAAATAAAAAAATACTTTGTGCAATCACTCTTCAGATTCACTTGCTAAAAATGCCCACCAAGGTTTATTGACACTCAAAAGCTCTCCAGTCTCAGCATTAACCTGTGCCTGCACTTGCATGCTCGCTCCAAATAATCCCAAAATTTTCGATTGCCTCTGCGTCTTCACCTCATAAGCAAGACTCGCCTTATCTCCAGCTCCAACTTCCTTCAACTCAATAGAGCATCCAGCATCTTCAGAACAAGTTTTCAATTTCAATCTATTCATAGCAACTTCAGAAGCAGCATCCGGCATAACCTTAATTTCCACACTTTTTCCATTAGAAAGTTGCGTACTAAGTTTAACTTCACCATTAACCATTTCTTGACTCATCACCATAGAAGATTTTGCAGATTTCCCACCAACTTCCAACCTGATTTGATTATTTGATTCTTGTCGTATCATTATCTGCTGACCGCCCACTCCAACATGTTCTCCTGCCTGAAGCTGAACTTTCTGGCCCTCCACACTACCAACTTGCGAACCATCTCCACCACCTTGTGCCTCAGCCCCTAAATCCAAACTATCAGATCCAACTCCAACTTCACCAGCACCCTGACCCTCTACAGCAAGAACCAACGACAACATCAAAACGACACCAACAATTGTAAATATTTTCTTCATTAAATTACCTCCTTATATTTCTTCCTAATAAACAGCAATACAACTTTATAAATCCTACGAACCCACATACCAAATTTTAATCTTCACATAAAAACCCAAACTGGAAACAAAAAAGAAAAATATTTCTCCAGTTTTTAATCAAGTCATCAAACAAAATTCTAGTTAATATAAAGACAATCCAACCCTAACTATTCATCCCATGCTTTTTCATACCTTTTCCACCTCCGAAACCAGCTCCATCCTTGGAACCAACTCCATTGCCTAAACCAAGCTCAGACCTCAACGCAATAGCTCTATCTGTATCTCCAGACATTCCAGCTTCACGAGCCTCGACAAACAAAGCAAAGTTATCTTCATTTACAACATCCATAACTCTTGAATGCTTTCCATTTTCAACCATCAAAGCAACCCATGCATCATAATCCAAATCTTCAAAAGCCTGAGTCATAACCTCATGTCTATCCGTCGAAAAAGCTGGTCCCTCTGCAGAATAATCACCCTGATAAGCAGCAACCAAACTAATTCCCAAAAAAACAACTAACCCAAAAGCAAACATGCTCACCATTTTCTTATTTTTCATTTTATTTTACCTCCTATAATTTACCTAACAAACCAAAAACAAATCTACTTATAAGGAAGATGGACCAACAATCCACTTTTCTTATAAATATTTAAACCAAAAACATCTTATATAAAAATGACATTCATAACAGGACACGCAACTGGGCAAGGAATGGGAAAATTACTAGGAGCAGGAATAAGCGGAGAAATACTTTACTCTTTCGTAATAATTATTTGCAGCCTAATAATATACTTCGGAACAAAAGAACTATACGAACTAAGCTCCCACAAAGGAATAAAATACTTCCGACTTTCCTTCCTGTTTTTCGCACTCGCCTACTTCTTCAGATCTTTCATAAAAATAATATTATTCTACTTCAACATAAACGAACTAACAACCTTCCTCCCAGTTTTCGGAAACATAACCCTTTTCATGTTTATGTATTTTAGCTCCATGGCAATCTTCTATCTTCTCTATAGTGTAATCTGGAAAAAATGGAAATCAGGCTCGACAATCTATCTCCTTCATTTAACATCGTTCACCATCGCTACAATAATCCTTTTGTCCAAAAATCAAACAATTTACTTCCTTATCAACATCCTACTTTTCGCCTTCATCGGCTTCGCAGTTTATACATCTTGCAAACAATCAAAGAAAAGAAAACACGGCAACCTTTACATAATCTACCTAATGCTTTCCATCTTCTGGATTTTCAACATCATTGACATCCTCATCCCAAACTTCCTACAAATATTTCAACTATTCATATATCTAGCATCCCTCGGAATATTCCTATTAATTTTATATAAAGTTATCAAAAAAACAAACTAAAATGACAAAAAGAAACAAGCTAGAAATAATAAAGGATATTTTAAAAATTATCCAAGAAAATCGATTAATAAAACCAACACCTCTACTTAGAAAATCAAATCTTTCATCCTCCAGATTCAAAAAATACTATTCAGAATTATTAGATAAAAAATTCATAAAAGAAATCCACGGGAAAAACAAAGAAATCGCCATAACTCAAAAAGGTCAGAAATATCTAGAAAAATATTTAACAATCATAAATTTTATCGACGAATTCGAATTATAAAACCGTATCCTTATTCAAAGCACCAAACCCATACAAAACATGAACCTTTCCAAATAATCAAAAATTACCTAAGCTCTTCCCAAATCCTCAACCCAGCAACAGAATCCCCAACCGGATCCGGACTCTCGCAAATTAAAACCACATCCTTGCCCGATGAAGACGGCACAGCAGTGCCCAATTTAGAGGGTACACTATTACGTGCGCCCGATGAAGACGGCACACCAGTGCCCATTTTAGAAGGTACACTATTACGTGCGCCCGATGAAGACGGCATATCGGTGCCCATTTTAGAGGGTACACTATTACGTGTCCTCAAACCCTTCAGCCAACCCAAAACCTCTTCCCATTCTTTCCTCTCAACAACCAAATGCCTCTTTTCTCCCTTTTCTCCATATTCAATTCCAGAAAAATGGACATGCCACGTCTTCATCGGAAACGCCTCCTCAATCTTCCTAAACTCATACTTCCCATACCTCGCCAAGACATGAGCAACATCAATACAAAACCCACACCCAGTCTCACGAACCAAATCACAAACCTCATCAATTGACCCAAACACATTCACCTTCCCCATCAACTCCGGACAAATCTCAACACCCCAACCCTCCTTCTCGACAACTTCCATCATCTCAATAATTCCCTCTTTAATCTTAACACTCGCCTCCTCGCTAGACATCCCACTATAAAACCCAGGATGAAAAACAACCCTCTTTGCCCCAAGCCACGACGCAACCTCACAACATTTCAAAACCCTTTTCTTCGATGCCTCAATCTTCACCTTCTCCTTAGAATTCAAATTCACAAAATACGGCGCATGAATCGACAAATAAATCCCAAGCTCCTTCGCTCTCTTTCCAATCTTTCTAGCATCATCCTCATTCTTAATATACGGACCATAGGTAAACTCAACCTCACAAGCCCGAAGACCAAGTTCAGCAAACCTCTCCAAATTTTTCACCGCATCCTTAACCGGTCCAAGCCCACCAGGCCCAAATCTAATTGTACTCATAAGAAACAAAAGAACATATGTAATTTAAAGTTATAGTAAATAAATAAACTAATCCACCGAAGGAATTCCCGCCATCTCCAAATTCAGCCTACCCAAATTTTGAACCAAATAAGTATGCAGTTTCCTAATAATCAAATCCTGCAAACCCTCCTTCAACAAACCATGACAAACTCCAATATCACTCTCCGGCACAACAACAGCTCCAAGTGGCAACATACAAGTCATCATCTGTCCCTCTAATTTCTCAGAATCCGCATTATTCAACTCACCCTGCAACAACTCAACCTCAACCTCACAATCATCACCCTCATTCCCTTTAATCACATACTCAAAAATCATATCATCCCCACTCACAAACTTCGCCCTATCACAATCCTTCAAATTCTCCTCAAAACAAGCCCTATCAGAACACTCCTCATAGCCAAAAAATACAAACCAAATCATCCACAAAACAACGATCAGAATAACAAACATAAACAACTTCCGCCAAGCAAAACCATCAGTCCCAATCTCTCTTTTCATACCCAAATAAACTAAATTAACTATATAAAACTTCTCCAAACTACCCAATCCATTTCCATAAGAATTGTGCCGTCTTTGACGGCGCAATTCTTTATGAAATTAAAAAATAAAAAATAGGTCTTCTCAACCTTATAATGATACTAATTCAACATCTGAATTCTCAGGAATCTTCCCAAACGTCCTAGCCGCAACCGCTCTAGACTGCAATCTCTCAGCAGCCTGAACAACAACGCCAGTCGCCTCAGAAACCATCAGAACAAACGCATCCTTCGCATCAATCGAACCCAGCCTCAGAACCGAAACATTCTTCACAACTTCCAAATCTTCATTCACAACCAAGACATTCTTGCCCTTAATCTCAGAACTCAAACTCCGAAGCTTAGAAATATCGTCATCAGTCAATTCTCGCCTAACAATCTCTTCAACAGGTTCAACCTTTCTAGCAGCAGTCCTAACCGGACCCGAACCATTCTTCAAAAAAACCGCAGCCGGAACCTTCTTTCGCAAAGCCTGCAAAAGCTCCTTGCCAGTCAACTCTTCAACTTCCTTTCCATCAGGTGCAATCGCGATGTAAACAACTTTAGCATTGTCACAAACATTCTGAGCAATCAACTTACCGCCCCTATCTCCATCAACAAACAAAGTCAATTCCTTTGTTTCTCCAAGAGTAGCGATAGTCTTCGGAAAACGAGTTCCCTGCATACCAATAACATTCTTGATACCATGCTTCAACATATTCACAACATCAGCTCGACCTTCAACAACAATCAATTCTTTCTCACTATCGATATTTGGACCAGCAGCCAATCCCTCAACACCATATTCAACAGCCTTAGAAATTCGAGTAGATTCACGAAGCTCAGTTTCCATCTCAGTAGAATCCATACCTTCATTCGAAATACCAGCCAAAAGAGCCTTCGCCCTCTCCATGATATAATCTCTCTTAGAACCACGAACATCACTAATCTCCGTAACCTTAATAGTCGCATCAGTAGGACCAATCTTATCAATAGTCTCTAAAGAAGCCGCAATAATAGTTGTCTCAGTCTTATCAAGTGCAGTCGGAATAGTAATCTCTCCTGTCGTCTTCCCGCCCTCAGTGTGCAAATCAACTTCAATCCTACCAATTTTCCCTTCCTTCTGAAGCTCACGAAGTTCCATGTCAGCACCAAGCAAACCTTCTGTCTGCCCAAACAAAGCCCCAATTACATCAGGCTTCTGAAACGGACCGTCAGCGTTAAACGCAGCTACGATCTGATATTTTATCGACGTTGGACTTATTTTTGCCATATTTTTTTCTCCATTTAGTTATAATTAGAAATACCTTCCTACCCTCAAACGTGAATGTGATGATGATAATAACCTTCTAAGCTATCTCTAACATCCAAGAAAAATATTTCTCATTTAAAAACTTTTGCACATCAAACCTTTATGCCAAAAACACAAAAATCTCAAGGAAATCTTCCTTTAAATTCTTTTACATCCTCCAAAAAACAAAAAAATCTACACAAATATTTATAAAGATTTCAAATCAACCAACCTCAAATAAAAAGAGGGTAAAAAAATAGAAATCGAAAAACAAGACGACATCGAAGAAGAAGAATTCGACGATGAAGAAGAACTTGAAGACGAGAACTAGCCCAAAATAAAAAATGACAAAACCGACAAATCTGAACGAAGAATATGACGAAGAAAGCCTCGGAGAAAATGCGCTAGATTTAGAAGAAGACCTTTAACTTTTATTTTTTATTTTTTATTTTTTTTCTAAAAACCGCACTTCCAATAATCCTCTTAAAACATAATTCCTTAATCAGCTATTACAACTTTATTTTATCAAAAACATTACAAACAAAACCCTATCCAAGCAATCTCGCCTCTCTAAACATCCCCAACGCCCTATACGACATCCGCAACTTCTCCAGAATCTCATCCCTCTCGACATCCTCCAACCTCATCTTAATCAACTTCTCATAAAACTTCACCGCACTCGCCCTCTTTCCTTTCTTCTCAAGTTCCCGTGCAAAACCAAAATAAACATTCTTCCGCGCAAGCATCACTTTCCCTTTCCCATCCCCAGCAACATCCCGAGCTGCACGAACAAACATCTCATCAGCATCACCAATCTTTCCAATACGACAAAACATCTCAGCCGCCATAACATAAGAATCCATCCTCTCACGAAACATCGGCTCCATCGACGCTAAATTCCCAAGTGCTCGCGCCGCCCGCTCAAACATTTTCCTCTCCTCATATAATCCAGCCAATTCTCCCCAAACAAACCGCTTAATCTCAAAACTCCCACCAACCGCCTTCAGTGCACTCTCCAAATAAATAATCTTATTCAAAGCCGTATTAATCGAACCCAACTTAACCCTCATCTCCTCAATCGTTTTCTCTCTAACTTGAACTGTCATAAATAAAAAAGTTATAATGAGTTTTTAAGAATTATCGTAATCAACTTAACCTTAATCCTGCAAAAGATCATCAAGAAATCTACAGCTCTTCTCCTCAGCTCTCTTAGGATAACAATTTTCAATTACTAACATAGGCCTATCAATTTGAACTCCAAATGTATAATGACCGATCGTCTTAATTACACTTAAAACAAATTGCTTAGACTTCCCAGTTTTATATAATTTAGCAACCTGCTGATAACTACACCTTCTCTCCGGATTCCCCTCTATTTTAGTAATTATACTACAATCTAATTTCTCATCTCGGTTAACCCCATACGAATTTCCATTTACCTCGTGATATCTTTCAAACTTCATAGAAATAAGATAAAATCAAACTTTATAAAAACATATCCAACTAAATCAAACAAATCAAACAAATCAAAAAATCCAAACAAAAACACCCAACAGTGAACCTTAAATCATAGCAACAAAGTCCATTCTAATTAACAAGACAAATATTCTTGCGAACTAATTCTTTTTTGTTTCGGAAAAAATCCCACAACCTTAACTTCTTCATAAACTGTATTCGCTCTTTCCCAATCATATATCGAATTCATATCCTCAACACCAGGAATTCCCAAAACCGGATAAATCCTAATTAATAACTTCCCTTTAGACTTCTCAAAATCATATGTTTCAAGTTTCCCTAGCAATGAAAACGGATCTTCACATTCTGTCATCATCCTTATCAAATTCTCATCTGCTTGCAAATCTCTACCTAAAGCATCTGAAGAACAAATACCAAAAGCAGACGCAACAGCCTCATAGGCTCTTCCCCATTGAGATAATTGATAGTACTTCGCATTTTTATTTCTCAAAATTTTTGACAATGAAAGACAATGACAACGACCAATTCCCCTTACCGTCTGCCGATCTCCTGACACTTCTTCATAAAACCTTGAAGACTCAGGAACCTTAGCTGAAACCAATATATCTAAAAATAATTCATTATCTAGAGTTACAAGTCTTCCACGTCTTCCCAATTCACCTAACAACTTCTTGGCAACTTTTCTATCCATATCAAAAACAACTAGAACACACTTTATAAAAACATATCCAACTAAATCAAACAAATAAAACCCAAAAAAAGGGCAATAATAAAAAAATAAAAAGCAAACTTTAATTTTAGTCAGAAAATTTCGAAGCGTAAAAAAATGTGACGCGTACAAGTGTACGTGAACATTTTTTTACCAAGAAATTTTCAAATAAAATTAAAGTTTTTTAGGAGTCAAAGATTTACAAACACCAGCAGCAACTGTAACACCAGCATCTCGAATCGCAAACCTAGCCATATTCGGATTCTTATCAGCAGACTCCATAACTAGATTGCCAATCGGCTTAATCTTTACAATAGCAACATCCCCATTCTTGAGGAAATCTGGGTTCTCTTCAGCAACTTGTCCAGTAGCAGGGTCCAACTTAGCCTTCAGTTCCACGAATTGACACGGAACTTGAGCTGTATGAACATGGAAAACTGGTGTATAACCCTTAGCAATAACAGTTGGATGATTAATGATAGCAACTTGTGCTTCAAATTCTTCAACTATAGATGCAGGTTCAGCAGCGTCACAAATAACGTCGCCTCGAGCCATATCTTTCTTACCAACACCCCTAATGTTGATACCGACATTGTCTCCAGCCTCGCCTTCTGTTTGCTGTTCGTGATGAGCTTCAATACTTCGAACCTCACCAGGGATACCAGTTCCAGATCGACCTGGTAATACGATAACCTTTTGTCCGATTTTCATAATACCTGTTTCAATCTTTCCTACAGGAACAGTACCAATACCAGTTATTTCATAAACATCCTGGATTGGCATACGCATTGGTAAATTTGTTGGTTTCGATGGTGCAGGAAACTTATCAATCTGCTCTAAAACAGTTGGTCCCTTATACCATGCCATTTTGTCAGACTTGTTTGCAATATTATCGCCCATAAGAGCAGAACCTGCAATAAAAGGAGTAGTCTCAGTATCGTATCCAGCTTGCTTAATCACAGCTTTAACGTCCTCAACAGCCTTTTTGTACTTCTCCTCAGAATAATCAACAACGTCCATCTTATTAATTAAAACTGCTAGGCTAGCAACGCCCATAGTTCTAAGTAACCAAACATGTTCCTTAGTCTGCGGCTGTACACCGTCTTCACATCCAACAACCAAAAAAGCCGCATCCGCCTGCGAAGCACCAGTGATCATGTTTTTAACAAAATCCTTATGCCCCGGAGCGTCGATTATCGTAACTTCAAAATTCTTAGTAATAAGCTTCTTGTAAGACAAGTTAATAGTAACTCCTCTTTCTCGCTCTTCCTTCAAATTATCCATCACATAAGCAAACTCGAATCCAACCTTACCATGCTTCTCTGCTTCTTCCTTGAACTTCTTCATTTCCTGCTCGGAAACAGCGCCACCATCGAAGAATACTCTACCAACACAAGTAGATTTCCCCTGATCGACGTGCCCAACGAATACAACATTAATTCCTGGTTTTTCTTTAGCCATTTTTTCTATTTTTTAATTTAGTTAATTTAATCACACCGAAGGATTTTACTCCCAACGATACAATTTAGAATATAGATTTTGGTTTTTAAGGGTTGTGGTTTAGAAAGATTTGTAATAATAATACGCACCAATAAAACAAACAAATCCTTAAAACATTCAAAAATCACAAATAATAATGACAAAAGACAATCTTCCTCAATTAATAGTAATTGTGTCCTCTCTAATTCTAGCATTAGCTTTTTTCTCAGATTATGCCGTCAACAAGGGATCTATTCATAGGGTAGCACTAGAAACATTTATTTTTGGAATCTTCGCCATTGTATGCCTATGTATCTCCCAACACTCAAGTCTAAATCATGTCCTAACAACTTCCACTAAAATCCTAGGATATATTTTCTTAGGTTATTTCATATTATTCTATTTAGGTTTTCTTCTATATCCATTAATAGAAAAAGGGACTGTATTTTTTCTTAAAGAATTGCTCTCATCCACGATATTTAGATTATCCACAGCGATAATTTTTATAATAAGTATTATAGCAATTATCAGATTATCAATCAAATTAGCTTCTTAATCCCCTCAAAATCATTTAAATTCATCTGGGATTTTTACTTGTTTTGTTATTCCTGCCCTACGGTTCATCTCATTCATTTCATTTTATTTAGGATTTCTTATATATCCATTAATAAAGAAGGAAGCTATATCTCCCATACATGTGTCATCTGGGATAATGCCCTTCATTAAAAAATTGTGCTCCTCCACAATATTTTTATTATCCTCTGCAATAATCTTAGTAATAATTATTATTATGACAACCATTAGATTACTAACCCAATTAACTCACTAACCATCACTTAAAAATATTATTCAACTCTTCTTACATCTATAATAAACTCTCTCTCGACCACTCCTAAAAGATATGTTAAATCACAACTTTTTATATCCAAGTCACCAGTATTACACTCCAACCGATAGTAGTGGAAAAGTTTGGTTCTATGAATTTAACTAATCCACACTTATTGAATATTCATAGGTAAGTGAATCATTAATTCCCTGAATAACCAAATAATAAGTCCCTGAATTTAATTCATGATTTCCTAGAAATAGTCTTTTAGCTTCCAATGTTCCTTCAATGTAATAAAATTCCTCGCCTTTTTCATATCTTAAAAATTCATTTTCCTGAAGAAGCATCATGCTAGAAGGATTAGTTGTCGTTACCTCTAGAGTTACCGAATCATAATCATAAACATAAAATCCCTGAAAAACATATTCATCCGAATTTAAAGTCCCACTATCTACAATAGGCTCTTCAGCAATATTTTCAGAAACCATAGGAATTATCGCAGCCCAGATAATTGTTATTGTAGCTATAAAAATAAAAAAAACAAGAGATATAATACTCAAAACTAATCCCGCAATAGATAAACCACTAGACTTTATTTTCTTCTGCTTGAAATAAAAAACAATCCCAAGTGTTCCAAAAATAAAGGGTCCAATAATAGTAGGCATAAAGAGAAGTGAAAGAAGCCCTAAAACAAAACTAGCAATTCCAAAGCCATTTGATTTTCTCTGTTTCATAAATATATCACCAAAATCAACTTTAAAAATGCTTAGAATATTAATCTGATTAAAAGATAAACTAAAATAATAACAATAAAAACACCCACCGCCTTCAGCATAAAAATCCAATCATCTGTATCCTTCTTTTGCATTTTTACGTTTTTTGTTTTTTGTTTCTTTGATGACTCCCTTTTTTCATTATCTTCTTTTGGGTTATTATGTTTGTAATAAATATAATAACCTAATATTCCAAAAATTCCAAAAACAAATCCAATAAAAAAAGCAATTAAAATATTTTTATTAATTTTTTCAGCCCAATCTTTACACTTAAGGCCAATTGCAATATTAATTACAATCATGAAAATACTTAAAATATTCAAGGTAAAAATTGAGTAAATTAAAGCTAAAACTACGATACCCCAAACCCATGCTGGAATTGTGTGTTTTTTACTTTTAGTATTTTCTTGAATTATCCAGTCAATAAACCATACAATCGGAATTATAAAGATTGCACATATAAGTGCCCATAAACTTACAATCTCGAATAAAGAATTATCAGCTAAATTCAAATCTAAATTAAATAAGCCATTCAAGAAGCCACTCCATGAGCTAAGCAAAAAACTAGTTAAGAATATACCAATAAAAATTATAAGTACATATAATCCCCAATTATATTTACTTTCTACCATAGACCAGCAACTTAATCAATACTTAAAAATCTTTACAAGCTCCCCAGTTAACAATTTCAATTTATAGCAGTTTTAGACGAGGCGCGAGGTTGCGTGGCGTATTAACATACGCAAGCGTTCTCGCAACGAAGTATAAAACGCTAGAAATTGAAATTACTGATTCTCGGCTAATCCTTTCCGAGACCTAATCTGCGCAATAACCTTAGCCTGCATGTCCGTAGGCAACTTCTTAAAAGTCTGACTAACCAAGCTAGAAACCCCTCTACCCTCAGTCGCACTTCTCAAATCACTAGTCCATCCAATCATCTCCGAAACCGGCAACTCAGCCCTAACTGTAACACCTGTCTCATCTTGCTGCACATCAACCAAAGTCCCTCTTTTCCCAGAAACCAGCGAAGTCACAGCACCCATAAAATCAGTAGGCGCCTCAATCTGATGAACCTGAACCGGCTCAAAAATAACAGGGACAGCCTTAGCAAAACCTTCCTTAATCGCATCTCGAACAGCCGGATAAACCTGCGCAGGACCACGGTGAATCGAATCCTCATGCAACTTCATATCAACAACCGAAACCTTCATCTTATGACAAGGCTCTCGTGCCAACGGACCAGCATCCATAACCTGCTCAAACGCATCAAGTAACAACTCGATAACCTCTCCAATCTGAACAATACCTTTAGTTCTATCTTGAAAAACCGAACCCTTGTAAATATTCCTATACTGCCCAGCCTCATCCCTACTAATTCCCAAGCCAACTAAAGTCTCATCCAAAGCCTTATCTTTCTTCTTAATTCTACCAGATGGCAAAGTACCATCCGCAATAGCCTCAATAATATTATCTTCCAAAGGTTCAACGACCATAAAAAAATCATTATGCTTATTCGGAGAACGCCCAACAGCAATATCACTCTTCTTCGCAATCGACTCACGATAAACAATAATCGGTGGACCCATCTCAATCTCCAAGCCCTTCTCAGTCTTAATCCTATTTTCAATAATCTCCAAATGCAACTCACCCATCCCAGACATCAATGACTCTCCAGTCTCCTCATTAATCTCAATCCTCAAGGACGGATCCTCCTTACCAACCTGTCTCAAAATCTCAATCAACTTCGGCAAATCAGCAGTTCTCTTGGCGCTAATAGATTTTGTAACAACGGGTTCAAACAAATGACTAATCGCCTCAAACGGCTCAATTGGATTCCTAGAAACAGTCTCCCCAACAACAACATCCTTCAATCCAACAATACCAACAATATTCCCAGCAACAACCTCATCAAGCTGAACCCGCGAAGCCCCCTTGTAAATCGAAACCTGCTGAGCCCGAACCTTAGTCTTCGCAATATTCATATACAACTCATCACCCTGCTTAATCGTTCCACCAAATAACCTACCAGCCGCAACCTCTCCAGCATGCGGGTCAACAACAATCTTAATTGGAACAAACGCAACCTCTCCATCAATATTGCAATTAATAAAATCCTTTCCAGCATCACTTTCCAAATCACCATGCCAAATCTTAGGAATCCTATATCCCTGAGCAGTCACAGGATCCGGATGATTATTAATAACCATACCAAGAACAACCTCATGAATAGGAGCCTTCTTAGCCAAAATCTTATACTCCTCACCGCCAGCTTCGTAAGCATCAATAACTTCCTTAAAACTAATCTTATTTTCCTGCATATAAGGAATGGACAAAGCCCAATTGTGAAACGCACTACCAAATGCAACAGTCCCATCAGCAACATTAACCTGCCACTTTTGTTTATACTCAGGCTCAGCAATCTCAGCAATCAACTTATTCACAGAATCAATAATATCAACAAACCTCTTCTGCATTTCCTCAGGAGTCAACTTAACCTCTCTAATCAATCTATCAACCTTATTAATAAACAAAATAGGACGAACTCTCTCCTTCAAAGCCTGCCTTAAAACAGTCTCAGTCTGAGGCATAATCCCCTCGCTAGCACAAGATAAAACAATCGCACCATCAACCGCCCTCATCGCCCGAGTAACGTCCCCACCAAAATCAACGTGCCCAGGAGTATCAATCAAATTAATCAAATAATCCTCGTCATTCACTTTATGAACCATAGAAACCGAAGCCGAATCAATAGTAATCCCTCTCTCTGCCTCATCGTCATGAAAATCCAAAGTCCTAGCCTTCCCAGCCAAATCCTCACTCATCATCCCAGCACCAGCCAAAAGATTATCAGAAAACGTCGTCTTCCCATGATCAATATGGGCGCAAATTGCAATATTTCGAATATGTGTTGGGTCTTTTTGTAATTCCCTAACCTTCTCAGTCATCTTATCTGCCATAGAGAATTAATTGAAAAAATGGTTTATAAAAGTTTGCCCTGCCAAAAGGAAATTGCCCGTCGACAAAATCAAAACCACAATTCTCATAGAATAAAACCAACGACTAAAAACTAATAACAAAAAATAAAACATCCAAATACAAAAAAATCAAAAAAAGATTTTTCAATGAAAACCCAACGCAAATCTACGGAAACAATGTCCAAATCATCATATGAGGAAATCCAGATTATCTAATAATAAGGAGCAAAAAAGTAGCGAATGCATACCGAAAACAATTCAAATTATCACAAATACTTCAGCTCAACCAACTTCGTATAAATAGCATCAAACATCAAGTCATAACCTTTAGAATTAGGATGAAGTCCGTCCACATAATAATCCTTCAAATCCACATCAACAAAAATATCCCGCGGATCTAAAAACTCCAATTCAAATTCCCGACACAGCCTCCCAAGCCCCCTATTATGAGACTCCACATGTGCCGCCCTCTTCACAGCACCCTCCTTCATACTCCCCTCAACATAAATCGGATTCAGCCCAACAATCAAAACCCTTTTTCCGCTCCCCTTTAGATAACGAAACAACTTATCATAAACCCGAAGCCTAGCCCTCTTCCCAATCTCAAACTCTTCCCTATCAGAACCAGACCTCATTAAACGACTATCTCCATGGGCAGCCTGTATAATAATAACATCAGGATCACGATAAAGAACCTCCGAAAAAAATCTATGCATCAAATCTATCGAAGTCTCCATTCCTATTCCCAAATTATAAACCCTATTCTCACCGACTTTAGAACCTTTCAAAACTTTGAGTTGAAGTCTCCCGGCCCATCCACTAAGCCCCAACTCATCTCCCTCGCCCTCAACAATACTATCCCCGATACAAACAATCTTAACCATGCGATAGAATAACAAACAAATTATAAAAACTTACCCCTAGCCCTACAAACCTTATCAAGCCGTGCTCCACAGGGCGCAACAGAGACTCACCAAAATCAACGTGCCCAGGAGTATCAATCAAATTAATCAAATAATCCTTAAATGCAATCTCAACGAAACACAATAATGGAAAGACAGAAACCTTCAGGCTTAGATAGAAAAGAAAGAGTCTACTTAAAACCATTAATGAATAACCACCAGCTAGACACGAGAATATATCGGGAACCATTTGATGGTTTGACTGAGAGAGTTAAGGATGATAAATTTTTTTAGATGGACTCTAGACAAAACAAGTTAAATTCATGATTCTATCCTATCAATCATTTGTGAGAGTTTCATATTCTATCTAATTTTCTAGCTTCACTAAATTCTTGATTAAATCTTAAAATTAATTCTTCTTTATTTGCATTTAATTCACTCAAAATTTCATCAAGATTTCCAACTTTATGTTCTGATAACTTTTCAAGAAATACTAAAGCACTATTTCTTATAGATATATACCCTACAAACGGAGCAGATGAAGAATATAAGAACCAACTTGGCTTACTATTTCTTTCAATATCCATTTTTAAAATTTCTGCAAATTTATCAAAATAAAAATGATTATTAACTGAATTTAATTTGTGATCAATATAAGACTCAGCATAATTACCAAGAATTTTAACATCAGTACAAGAAATTTCCCCTAATTGAAAATTATCAATTACACTACTTATATCTACTAAAGATATGTTTGGAAATTGTCCTGCCAAATTTGAATAAGTCTCTTGAACAAGCCATGGCAATGATTTTTCTGATTTAGAAAATTCTTTTAAATTAATTAGTGAATACTCCAGTCCAACAAGTGAGGAATCAGAAGGAATTTCTCTTGTAGTTACTTCATTTATTTTTTGACTCAGTTTATCTGTAATTAATTTTCTTCTAGAATAATAATTTATCTCAATTTCATTAATTTCCGCACCATGTTCATATGATAGTTGAGAACCTCTAAATTCCCTCCAAGCTTTATAAAACCCACCCTTTCTTTTTTCCAAATCTAATTCTTTAACATACGCCTCTTCTAATTTTTCTTTTGAAATATTTTCATGAATATCAATCATGTTCCCTTCTTGTCCTGTCCAGCACCCCCTTGGCTCTATTGAAGCTATGATCCTTTCTTTCATATATTTTCTATCTTCTACATTCATTTTTCATCCTCCTGCATCTTACTTTTATTATACCCAATAATCGCCTGCAAACACTTTCTCTTATACGGCTCCAACTGACCACTATTTGTAACTTTATAACCTAAATCTCTTTCAATTATTTCACGATTAAAACTCTTTGAAACATCAATAACCAAATCCTCTGCGCCTCTTCTAGTTGTAACTTTAATGCCGTCCTTATTTGTACTCACATCATACTCATTTGTTCTTTCCTCAAGAGATTCACCACCAACACAAACATAACCTTCTGGCATAGTAACTACATAATCTCCCCTGGATCTACCAAATGACTCAGTATGCCTTTCAATTACTGCTCCATTATATGTTCCGACTTGCTTTACTTTTTCTCTATCGCATGAATGGAAACCTGCCAGTCCTAACATAATCGCTATTATAGCTACTCCTCCTCTACGGACAGCATTAATCTCTGCCTCCCCTCCAAGCTCATTTGTCAGCCCAAAATATCTCATAACTCCATTTACCATAACAAAGTAACAACTCCACATTATAAGAAATCTTCCACGCTATTCTACGTCATAATAGAAATATTTATAAGCTATATTACCGATATATCTACAAATGATAAAACTAGACCTAAAAGATAAAAAAATATTATATGAGCTAGACCTCAACAGCAAACAATCATTTAACGAAATTGCTAAAAAAGTCGGACTAAGTAAAGACTCCATAATTTACAGAATTAAAAATCTTCAAAAGACAGGAATAATAAAACAATTTCAAACACTAGTCAATTTTGGAAAATTAGGATTTACATCCTTCAGGTTATATTTAAAATTTCAAAACACAACTTCAAGCAAAGAAAAAGAGATAATCGAATTTTTAAAAAAACAAAAAGATATTGTCTGGATTGTTTCTATAGAAGGAGAATATGATTTAGGAATATTAATATTAACAAAAAACCTAAAGGAAATGAATATTTTATGGGAAGAACTATTACAAAAATACAGGAATTTTATTGATAGAAAATGGCTAACAATTTTCACTAAAATAAAGTATTACCCAAGAACATATATTTTAGAAAATAAACAAAATAAACAAGAACAAATAATTATCACAGAACCTCAGAATATAAAAGTCGATAAAACAGATTTAAAAATTCTAAAATTACTCACTCCAAATTCAAGAATTCCAATATTAGAAATTGCTGAAAAATTAAAAATAACGCCAAAGACAGTAACTTCGCGCATAAAACAATTAGAAGATAAAAAAATTATTGTAGGATATAGAACGATGTTTGACCTAGAAAAACTAGGCTATCAATATTTTAAAGTTCACTTCACCTTACATAACATGACAAACCAAAAAGAAGAGAGATTTAGAAACTACATTAAACGACATCCAAACATAATCTATGACAATGAAGTTTTAGGAGGAGATGACATCGAAATTGATATTCAAGTTAAATCCTTGCCTCATCTCAGAGAAATATTAGAAGATATTAAAAAACAATTTAGCGAAGTTATTAAAAATTATAAGTATATGTTATTTTACAAGGAACATAAATACCTATCTTTCCCAGAATAATTCCCGACAACGACATCATTGTGCCACATACTATCACACTGACCGAATATCCTTCTTCCGAACATATCCAACAACTCCATAAATCATCCGCTTCAAACTCCCCAACTCATACTCCTCGAACTTAGGAAATCCAGCAACAATCTCATCAAAAACAACAATCAAATCAATAGCCTTCCAGTAGCAATCCAGCCTCTTAACATCCCACATAAAAATTCTAATTCCCTCACCTTAATAAACATAATCAAGAACAACTTCACCAAAACAAAATAACAACCCCAACCAACCCGGGCGACCCAAAGTCGCCCTACCATTACACTATTATACTAATACCCCACAAAAAAGAGAAAATTATTTTTTTCTTTTTTGTACGTATGCCAAAAACCCAATCATAGCCAATAAAAACAAAACCCCACCAATCCAATTTGCACTCTCCTTCCCAAATTCCAAAACAACATTTCCCGTAATATTCTGCGACCAAAAAATCATACTTCCCAAAAAACTCACAACACTCAAGCTCAACATCGTCCGCCGACTCACAACCTCTTCACCACTCTCAACCACCACAAAGTCGGGCTCACCAGAGTCATGCCCGTAGAGGGCCTTAACCTTGCCAGAATCATCAACCTCCGACCCAACAGTCTTAACCTCACCTTGCCACTTCACCACTCCATACTCAAAAGAAATTACTTTAAATAAGTTTTGAGAACAATGTTATTAATAACTCTTTGACTTTTTTAGAACGACCAGCAAGTAATCCTGCACTACCAAACATACCTAATAATCCAACAATCCCAAACAACTTCCCACTATCAAATTTGTCCTTCGTAGCTTGCTTATATTTTCTCAATTCATTCACATTTGAAAAATCAGAAACCAATTCAGCGAGCCTCTCTGTATTATCATAATCGCCATTTCTAAGTTCCCAGCCTATATACTAAATCTCTTCAAAAACTAAATAACAACTCCTATCAACCCGGGCAAAGCCCTACTCAAAAGCCAAAGGCGAACTCAAACACTCACAACTCGCAGCGCAGCGAACTGCAAGATAAACTACGTTTATCTTGCCGCATCAGCTTGTTTTTCCGTATCTATTCTTTTTCGAACAGCAAAAGATTCACCACTATTATCAGCAGCTAACATCAACTCCTTAGCCAAAGCTTCCGTAATCGTCGCCTTCTTATTAAACGCCTTATCATAAGACCCATTAACAAAATATCTCAAAACCAGATTCAACCTTCGCCTCGGAGAAACATCAACAGCCTGAGGATACTTCGAACCACCCATAACAATCGTAGTCGTCTCATCCCGAGGAGCCCCATTTTCAATAGCTCGAACAAAAACCTTTAAAGGATTCTCCCCAGTCTTCTCCTCAATAATCTTAAACGCATCAATAACAATCCCAGTACACCGAGTCTGCTTCCCCGTAATCCAACCAGTAATAATCTTATGCTTCTTTCCTCGACTCCCAGGAACTTGTAATAAATTAATTAACCTCTCAACGACATTAACCTTAGTCCTAGCCGGATCCCACTTAATCCTACCATGACTCTTCAGCATCAACTTAGGACTCAAATTCACAACCTTCTTTAAACCAGGATCTTCCACTTTAACTTCGGACGCATCAAAAAGCCCAAAAATTTTCATCTCTACCATATTACGCTAAAATTCCTCCATATTTTTTACTTCCTTCAAAATTTCCATTATCTAAAAATATAGAATTTAACTCCGTATCCACATCTGAAGGATTAACAATAGACTCTTTAAAAAATCTCAATGCATTTCCTGACTCAACGATATACCAACCAGTAGAGGAATTTCCATGATACTCTTCTACATGAACGCCAACCTCAAAAACCCTTCTATTTTTACCGACATTTTCTTCAGTTCCAAAAATTAATTTACCCTCAACCTCAAATCCATTATTAGTAGCAATAGTCACATCTTGCCCTATTAATCTAGATAGCCTAGAAGACTTTGGGTTCCCATCTCTTCCCATCCTAAAAACTACCTCCAAAAAGTTGCCCAAGCCCCGAACCACCGAACCACCGAACCACCGAAACCCCTCGATAAAATGCTCGCATTTTATCGCCGCCCCTTCTCAATCTTACCCGACCAAAGTCGCGCCAAAGGCTGATCATTTACTTTAATAACACAAAATCGAACACCTGACAAATCTCCCTTCGTCCTACCCTGCTTCCCACCAATCCTCTCAATCACAACCTCATCATGCTCATCAACAAATTTCTGTGCCAAATTCCCGGGAATAAAAGCAGTCACTTCCTTCCCATTCTTAATCAACTGAACCCTACAGCATTTCCTCATCGCCGAATTAGGCTGCTTAGCTTCCTTCTGAATCTTCTTAACAACAATTCCCCTAGCCTGACTAGCCCGACCAATAGGATCAAACTTCAAACTAATCCCAAGTCGCTTCTTTTTATCTGGCAACCTATTATCACGAAACTTCTTTCGCTTATTTTTCATCTTCCGTCCACTCATTAAACCCATAGTAATAATTAAGTGAAAAATCCTTTTATAAAACTTTGCCCATGTAAAATTGATACCACATCAAATTACCGTCGACAATTAAATAAAAATTTCGAATAAGTAATAAATCGCTATACCAGCACCAATCCCAGCAAGAATACCAGTAAAAACTCTAAATCTATTATTACTCTCTCTAAGTTTCAAATATTGAACCGTCCCATCAATAATTAAAGGTAAATTCAATAAAACAAAAAGAATCAAAACCTCAATTTTAGAAAAAACAGGAGATAAAATAAACAAAAAGATTAAACTAATAAATAAAGCAAAATATATTCCAAAACAACGAGAACAAACAGGCATTACCTTTCCAATTAGAACAAAAGACCTTTCTCTGTTCTGATGACAAATAAATTTAAAAAAATTCATACAACTAAAAGAGCTACAAACAAAATAATAGCAATAGAAGCATAAGCACAACTCTGAGCTTTTTTGTTTCTCATAAAAACTAAAGGGATTAAGTCTTTATAAAATT
>DAOWCW010000078.1 GCA_030639395.1 archaeon | reverse complement strand
TTTTCCTTTGATTTTGTCCATTTTTTCTGCCACTCTTCATCCTGAAACTAGTTCTTGTTTGTATTTTGTGTAGATATCTAGGGCTTGGGTTTTTGCGGATTCGCTTTCTAGGCAGTATGAGATTGCGATGTCTGAATATCCGAGACGGGAGCAGGCATTGATTAGGGTTGAGATTTCGCGGACATCTTCTTTTGTATTGAAGAATTTTAAGATGTAGAGATTTCCGAGGATGTCTTCTGGTTTGTTGTGCTGGGCTCTTCTGATCATTATAGCGGTTATTAGTTTTGACATTTCGTTATCTGAGAGTTCCATTAGGGTTTTGTCGTAGGGGATTTCTGTTTCTCTTAGGATTTCCATTGCTCCTGGACCTGAGCCTGTGACTCCTGGGATATATGGGGATGTTGACCATTCGAGTGCTCGGCGTAGTGGTCTTGTTGAGGGGTAGATTGCGATGCCTTTTTTGATTTTGAGATCTTGGGCTTCTGTAACTATTTGTTGGTTTATTTTGGAGAGGTTTGTTTCGTGTCGATCTCCAATTAATCCGATTATTGCTAGAGAGGAAAGGTCTTGGTTTTCTGATGATATTGCTTTTGCAAAGAGGTAGCATAGTCCGGCTCCTGTTGCACAGTTATCTTCTGGAGACGAAGTTAGGTGTGGGTTGATGATTCTTGTTTTATCGTTGACTTTTGTTTTGTCGATTTCGTGATGATCTAAGATAAATACTGGTTGGTTGAGATTTTTGAAGTTGTCTAGATTTGAGGACGCTAGGTCTGAAAAGAGGAGTGCTTCGTTTGGTTGGCGTTTTAGTTCTTCGGTTATAATGCTTTCTTCTAGTCCTTTGACGATTCGGATTGAGAATTTTTTGTCGAGGCGTTGGAAGGTTTTTGTTAGGATTGCGGCTGAGGTTATTCCATCGGTGTCGTGATGTGAGATTATTCTTATTGGTTTATCTTTTGAAAATTCAAGGAATTCTTTCACGAAGGTATCAATCTCTTTTAACATAGGGTAAGAAATTTAGATTGGCTTAAAAAGATTTAGGTAGTGAGTTGTGATTGGTTGTTAATTTTTAGTAGAGGAAGTAAGTTCTTTGGCTTCACGACTTGGTGAATTTGTTTATTTGGAGAATAATATTATTTCTTCTTTTTTCTGTCTCTGATTGGGATTCCGAAGTATTTCTTTGTGATGTTTAGTCGGGATTGTGCATGCTGTAGTTTGTGTTTTGCACTTCGGTCTGTGATGTTATCTTTTAGATGTTCTTTTATTCTGTCTACCTTTTTTGTTGCATTTTCCAGGTCTTCATTTCTATCGATTCCTAGTTCTTTTAGATAGGCTTTTAGTTTTTTGCCGAAGACTTTTGTTGTTGGGATTCCGTATTGGTCTCGTAGGACTATTCCGATTTGTGAAGGAGCGTGTGTTTCTGAGAGCTCTAGGATGACTTTCTTTAGTTCGGGTTCTTTCATTTTGACCCATGTGGGTTTCATTAGTTCTGCCATTGTAATGTTTCGAATTTTGGGTTTTTAAGGTTTA